>JASHQK010000323.1 GCA_030039195.1 Candidatus Sulfotelmatobacter sp. | reverse complement strand
ATCGATGCTGGTGTTCTGCACGTCGGCTGCGGCTTTGTCGGCCATGATGACCTCAACGAGGAGGAGATTTGTTTCCGCCCTGCTGCGAGGGCGTGAAAATCGCAGAAGTGTATTCTACACACGGAAGGGCTGGATGTAGTTCGGATCACAGGCGGATCAAAGGTCGAGAAAGCGGTTTCGGACTGACGGGTCGGGCACGGGACAGGTTGGGTACCGGCCGAAGATGCGATAGCGGTTGCCAGCGATTACGCGATATCCCCAGTCGCGGATGAAACGCGGGAAACACCGGAGCACAAGCGCCAGAGCGCGCCAGAGCCCGCCCAGTTCTTGCAAGACGAACATAACAGCGTCGGAGCGGGAGAGCAGAGGTTGAGTGCCTGTTTCGTTCTCTGGCTTGGCCAGATCTGGGTGAGCCGGATCGAAGTTTCGGATCACATACACAGTATCGAGATCGATGGCACTCGCGTCGTGAGCGGACAGGATCCGCGCGGCCAGGGGGCTCTGCAACGAGACGAAACGAAAAATTGCTTTCCTGTCGTGGCGAAAAACGAATTGCACGAAGCGATTGCACAAACCACAGACGCCGTCGTAGAGAATCAGGGGGTTGGGCATGACGGTCACGGCCGCTCAGGAAGCAGATGGAGCACGTACCCTGCGGCAGGCGACTAGAATCCGCGTCCAGGGCTCGTCATCGAGGCGGCTGAGTTGTACCACCGGACTTCCGTTCGTGGCAGCCTGAATGAAGTTCCCGTCGCCAATGTACATTGCCGTGTGCGTGATGTTCTTCGGCCTCGATCCAAAAAAGAGCAGGTCGCCGGGCTGGAGGTCCTTACGGTCGACCGCGATCAGGCCATTCCATGCGGCTTGTTGATCGGCGTCGCGCGGCATCTTGAAACCGCGCGCGCGCATGAGCATTTGCGTAAATCCGGAACAGTCGAAACCGAAGCTGGAACGCCCACCCCAGAGATACGGCAGGCCTAGAAAGCGTTTGGCGAGCGCAATCGACTCATCAACCGTGAGGGGCTTGGGATCGGAGATGACGTCTCCTTCCTGAATCCACTCCGATCTAAGATCGGGCAAGCGGACGTGCAACCAGCCCTGATTCGGGCCGGTGCCATCGGCGAGGACTTCTAGGCGCGATTCAAATGGAATCGTGATTACGGGCTTATGTTTCGTGACGTCCGCTTCGTGATAAATGTTGGCAAAAAGGCTTTCCACCTGCACGGTTCGTCCCGAGGTCGCGTAACCACTCCCGCTTTGCACAATGCGTAAATAGCGGCTGCGAGTCCATCCTTTGTAGTGATCCTCGGGCGTTTCGATCCGCGACCACTCGCCGCGCGAGACCAGTAACCGTACATTGCTGCCGTAAATCGCTTGCGAGACCACGTCGGATTTCTCACTGGGCGCGGAGTACATGTCGGCAACGGGAACCACAACAACTTGCGTGCGGCTGACTGTTGCGAAAGACAACAGACATGAGACCAAGACCAGAACCAGGGCCGCGATCGATGTTCCCGCGTGAGTTTGCAGATCAGGAGCCTGCCAGGCCGGAAATCGACGCTTAATCGTCATGCGCAAGATCGTACTGGAAGCAAAAGTCACACGGTTACTATAACGGATCGAAAATTCAGAATCTCATTCTTCATTTTCTGCATGAACGTCGGCGGCCCGTTCAGGTATAATCCGCGCCACTTGGGCGGGAAGGGTTCGATCTGACTCTACCTACAACCAACACAGCAGTTTGAAGAAAGCACGAGCGTGGGGAGATCAACATTCCTTTGATTTCTCCGGGGAGTGTTATTGGGCGCTGGCTTCTTCCTGGGAGACATGACGATGACGCGGATGCACGGGCAGTCGAGCAGCGGGTGGTTCGAGCGGTGGTGCCAGTATGGAGTTCGAGCTGTGCAGCGAACTGGCGCAATTTGGACGATGGCCGTCTTGGCGCTGTTGGTTCCGTTCGCGACGGCACAATCCACCAGCCAGTTGAATGGCAACGTGACCGATTCCTCGGGCGCAAGTGTGGCTGGCGCGAAAGTTGTTTTGACCGAACTGGCGACGGGCTTTCAACGCACAACCACCAGCAACAGTTCCGGCTTCTACCAGTTCCCCGACGTGCCTCCGGGCGATTACAAGCTGGAAGCCAACGCCAAGGGATTCGCGACGTTCATCGCGACGAAGATTACCCTGCTGGTGAAAGTGCCATCTACGATCCCGATCCGGTTTCAAGTTGCGGGTACGCAGGAGTCAGTGACGGTGGAGGGCGAAGCTCCGCTCATCAACCGCACAGATGCCACGCTCGGAAATGTCGTGGAGAGCAATCAGATCTCGGAATTACCGATCGCCGACCGCAATGTGACGTATCTGCTCAGCTTGCAACCAGGCGTGACGTACCTGGGAATTCAAAGTCAGTCGCTGCAGGGCACGGATACGCGGAGCGGTGCGGTCAATGGCGTGCGCAGCGATCAATCCAACGTCGAACTTGACGGCATTGGTGTCAATGATCAGAACAATGGGTACGCCTTTAATAGCGTCCTCAACGTGCCGCCCGACTCGGTCGAGGAATTCCGAGTCACCACCGCGAATTCGAATGCTGATTCCGGCTACTCCAGCGGAGCGCAGGTTGCGCTGGTCACCAAGAGCGGCACCAACAACTTTCATGGCACCCTTTATGAATACAATCGAAATACGATCTTCAGCGCCAACGATCCGTTCCTCAAGGCGAGCCAATTATCCAGCGGAGAGTCCAACACGCGACCAAAGCTTCTCCGGAACGTTTTCGGAGCGAGCGCTGGCGGGCCAATCCTGAAGAACCGGTTCTTCTTCTTTGCCAATTATGAAGGGCGCCGAGATGCGGAGGGAACCAGCGTATTGGATTTCGTGCCAAGCGCAACGCTAAGGGCGGGCGATCTCGTTTACCTGTGCCAGGACCCGACGGCTTGCCCCGGCGGTACGATCAATGGGGTAAACGTGCAAGCGGGCTATAACCTGTTGACCCCGGCCCAAATCCAGCAGATGGATCCTTCGGGAATCGGGATCAGTCCGGGCGTCATGAGCGTCCTGAATCAGTATCCCTTGCCCAATGAGAATGCCGGCGATGGTGTGAACATTCTTGGTTATCGGTTCGCGTCCAATGCCGATTCCAAGTACGACACGTACATCACTCGCCTCGATTACCACATCACGTCCAATGGTTCGGAAAGTCTGTTCTTCCGAGGACAGATGCAGAATTTTAACGAGCCGCAGCAGCAGCAGTTCCCCGGGCAACCAGCCTCGACAACCATCTTCGATGACAGCAAGGGCGTAACCGTAGGACTGACTTCGTTACTCACTCCAAGGCTGATCAATGATTTCCATTGGGGCTATGTTCGGCAGGGAACAAAAACGGCGGGTATTTCTCAAGATCCCGCCGTCTATCTGAATGGACTCACTGACCTGACTCCGTTCACTCGTTCGATCACGCGGTTTGTGCCGGTGAATCAACTGAGCGATAACTTGAATTGGACACGCGGGAACCACAACCTGCAGTTTGGCACTGACCTGTTCATCATTCGCAACAACAGCACCAGCACAGAAAACTCTTTCTCTGACATACAAACGAATCCGGTGTATCTCAACACGGGAGGGATTGCGTACTCCGGCAGCCCCAGCCCGCTGAATCCTGCCAACAACGGCTTTCCGGCAGTGAATTCGAACTTCAGTCCGAACTACGACCAAGCCATTGCGATTGCCATGGGAATTTTCGCGGAAGGCGACGGCATTTATAACTATACCCGCAGCGGGGCCAATCTTCCGCAGGGCACTCCCATCAGCCGCCGCTTCGCCATCAATGATTATGAGTTCTTTGGACAGGATACGTGGCACGCAACGCCGCGGTTGACGCTCACCTACGGCTTGCGCTGGGTGCTTGATGCCCCACCGTATGAGACGAACGGCTATCAGGTCGCGCCCTGCGTGGAAGCGACGGGCGGCGGCTGCAGCAATCAAAATCTGGCGGACTGGTTTAACGATACGAAGTCACTCATGAACCAAGGTCAACCGGCCAACAACGCCGGAGAGGTTACTTTTGTCCTCGGTGGTCCAGTCAATCATGGTCCCGGCCTGTGGAACTGGGATCACAAGGATTTTTCACCTCGGATTGCTGTGGCTTGGGCGCCGGATACGGGAGACGGACGGCTGGCGAAGATCCTCGGGCATAAAGATCAGTTCACGCTTCGCGCCGGTTACAGCATCGTGTACGACCACTTTGGCATTCCGGTCGTAAACAGCTTTGATCAGCACGGCTCGTTCGGTCTGTCGACGGACCTGGGCAACCCGGCTGGCTCGGTTACGGTCTCGAACACTTTTCGCTTTACGTGTTTAGTTCCCGGATCTTCTGGTCAGTCGTGCTTGCCTACGCCGTGCCCGTCGCTTCAGGACGCGGGCTGCTTATTTGGTCCGGCTCCCCCAGGCGGCCCGGTTACTCCGAGCAATACCGCGTTTGCCATTAACTGGGGTCTCGATCAATCGGTAAAGACGCCCTACACGCATATGTTCAATTTTTCGCTGCAACGGCAGCTCACGTCGCGATCCTCGTTCCAGCTGGCCTATGTAGGCAGTGTCGGCAGGCGCCTGCCGATGCAGGTCGATCTTGCCATGCCTGCGAATCCCACCGATCCCGGCAGCGGTATGACATACTTCCAGGCAGCAAAAATGCTGTCTCAGCAGGCTGAGGCTGGCACTGACATCAATTCGATCCAGCCGATAGCTTTTTGGGAGAACTTCTTTCCTGGATGGGCTGGCTTGCCTGAAGCCAACCTGGGCAGCCAATCTCTCGATTGCAACCCTAACAATGATTACCCGGCAAATCCCACGGCAACCCAGGCGGTTTACGCGCTGTGGACTTGTTTCCTTCATAACGAAACTCTGGCACTCTCCAAATTGGATTTGCCCGCTTCGCTCGCCAGCGTGAGCCCCGCTCTTCCCAATAGCAAGTTCGGCCCTTACACGTTCTTCCACGACCAGTTCAGTTCGCTCTACGCGTGGCGGAACATCGGTACTTCCGATTACAACGCGCTACAGGCGACCTACAACGTGCGCTGGGGAGCGAACCTGCAAGGCCAATTCAATTACACATTCTCGAAGTCGCTCGACGAAGCTTCGGCGGCCCAGAGAATCGGCCCCTACGAAGGTACGGGAGGAACGGGAAGCGACTTGAACGGCGGCGGAATCGTGATCAATGCCTGGCAGCCGCTATCTCTGCGAGGGCTCTCCGATTTCAACGCTTTCCATCAACTGAATGCCAATCTCGTCTACGTGCTTCCATTCGGCAAAGGCCAGATGCTGGCTTCGAATGCCGGGTCGGTACTGAACGAGCTGATTGGCGGATGGCACGTCTCTGGCGTGTTTCGCTGGACCAGCGGTTTGCCCATCAGCGTTGACAACGGGCCGGACTGGCCGACGGACTGGAACATTGAAGGTCTTGCCGAGCCCAATGGGCCCGCTCCGGCCGCGACCAATCCCAAAAACGCTATCGTCAACGGAGTCGACATCGGCCCGGATATTTTCCAGAATCCGGCGGCGGCCATACAGGCATTCCGTCCCTCTTGGCCGGGCGAGTCCGGCGTTCGCAATAACGTCATAGGCGATGGCATGTTCGACATCGACACGGGCGTTTCCAAAAATTTCTCGCTGGGCGAGCAGAGGCGACTCGAGTTCAGCTGGCAGGCTTTCAACACGACCAACTCGGTACGCTACGACGTTCGCGGACCAGTCGGCAATGAAGCGCAGCCATCCATAGGGGACAGTCCTTCGACATTCGGCCTCTACACTTCCACGCTGACCACCCCTCGCTTCATGCAATTCGCGTTGCGGTTTGTGTTCTGAAGGTAGATTCCATCGCGACTGGGAGGAGCCGATCGAAATTTCGGCTTCTCTCGGCGCTCTCATTTGAGGAAGTAGGTTCTCCGGAGACGCGCTGTCTGCGCGGGAGCACGTTCCGGAGATTTCGAGATTTAAGAAGAGCGAATGGGGTCAGAAGATTTGGCTGCCCCCCAGGGATTCGAACCCCGATATGCTGATCCAGAGTCAGCTGTCCTGCCGTTGAACGAGGGGGCAGTTTGAACCGCGGAACGCGTCAGCGGTCGCTGACGAGTCGTTTTGATTCTATTGTCGCGGAGACATGCGGTCAACCGGAAGAAGCGCTGATGCGAACGAGCGTGCCGAGCGCGCTAAAATGGCTCGCGCCAAGATCCTTCAGGCGCGATCATGTTCGAGGACTTGTACGACGAGATCTCGTTGTTGTGGTCTCGGTTCTGGCCCGTCGCTGACGGAATCGTGACGGAAGTGATCAGTGAGCGTTTGGGTCACGACCAACAGCGCATACGGCTGGCGGTGGCTTATGAGTTCTCCGTAGGCGAGGACGGCCCTTACACGGGTGAGAGCTTCTGGACACCTGCATTTTGTCAGTTGCGGCGCGTCGCGAATGCGCGCAAAAGAATTCGCAAGGGGCAGAAGATACGGATTCGTTATCGTCCCCGTCAACACCCTCGACGGCGGAGTTCCCCGGCTACTGAAAATCACAGCGCGCAAACTAGCCGACGACTTGCGTTCCCGGTGACAGTTACGACCAGAATAAATTAAGGAGCTGTTATGCCAACTGCCTTCTCACCCCCAGCTGCGGATTATTCCGAAATCGCGCGCAAGCCGCTCGAGGCCGAGCACTGCGCGCTGGTGGTGATCGACATCCAGGAGAAGCTGTTGCCGCCTATCTTCCAGAAGGAAGAATTAGTCCGCAACGCGCAGCTGTTGATTCGTGCCGCGGGAATACTGAAAATCCCCGCGCTGGTCAGCACGCAGTACGCCAAGGGATTGGGCAGCACGGTGCCGGAAATCGCTTCGTTGTTGGGGGGAACCGAAGCGGTGGACAAGACTCCGTTCTCCTGTTTCGGCAGCGACGTTTTCTGCTCCGTGCTGAAGCGCCTGCCCGGCCAGCGGAACACTCTGCTGCTGTGCGGGATGGAAAGTCACATCTGCGTGATGCAAACAGCGCTGGCCGCGCTACGCGAAGGATATCTCGTTCATGTCGCATCCGATGCGGTGAGTTCGCGCACGAAATGGAACTGGAAGATTGGTCTGGATCGCATGCGCGCGGCCGGGGCGGTGATTTCTTCTACGGAAATGATGATCTATGAGTTGATGCGGGCATCGTCTTCTGTGGAATTTAGAGAATTGTTGCCGCATCTGAAAGGATGACCACGGGCTGCGGTCACTTCGGAGCCTTTGAACGCAGAGATCGCGGAGGCGATCCGTAGAGGCGGCAGAGAAACTCCGGTGCAGCGGCGCACGACCGATCTTCCGCACCTAAGTATTCCATCCGCTTGCTATACTGCGAGCGCATGTTGAAAGACACGCTCGAACAGGGCCAGCGCATGACCGACGCGGCGCTCGACCGGCTGATTCCGTCTGAAACTACGCATCCTGTCTCCATTCACAGAGCAATGCGGCACAGCGTGTTTGCCGGAGGCAAGCGCCTGCGGCCGGTACTCTGCATCGAGGCCGGACGCATGATTGCCGGCTCCATGCCCGACGGCATCGAGGAACTCGGCGCCGCTTTGGAAATGCTTCATACTTATTCGCTGATTCACGACGATCTTCCCGCCCTCGACAATGACGATTTGCGCCGCGGACGTCCAACCTGCCACAAGGCGTTTGGCGAGGCGATCGCGATTCTCGCGGGCGATGCACTGCAAACACAGGCGTATGAAGTCCTGGCACGATTGCAATGCCCCGCGGAGGCGCGCGTGAAAATTGTCGAAGAGATTGCGCGTGGAACCGGAACCGTCGACGGAATGATCGGCGGACAGGTGGTGGATCTTGAGGCGGAGCATACGCGTCCCACCCCCGAAATGCTGGAATACATTCATCGCTCGAAGACGGCGGCGCTGATTACGGCAAGTCTGGTGAGCGGTGGGATCTATGCCGGAGCAAAAAACAAAGAGGTCGAAAACCTGCGCGCTTTTGGGCTGGCGATCGGGTTGGCGTTTCAGATCGTCGATGACGTGCTCGACGTGACGCAGACCTCGGAACAATTGGGCAAAACTGCCGGCAAAGATACGGCATCGGAAAAAGCGACCTATCCAGCACTGTTTGGGATCGAGGCATCGCTCAGCAAAGCAGATTCATTGGTGAGTGATGGATTCCATGAGTTGGAGAGTTTTAGCGAGCGCGCGGAGCCTCTCAAAGAACTGGCGAGATATCTGGTGGAGCGGAAGAAGTAAAAGAAATTTCACAATACCTTGAACCTGGGCGGGAATTTTGAAACATGAACATCGTTCGAGTTCTCGAGACGCAACGGCTGCAGTTGCGTCCGTACAGCGAGGAAGACATTCCCGAGCTACTTCCGCTAATCGGCGCACGCGAAGTGGCGGCAACCACCATGCGTATTCCACATCCGTACGTGGAGCAGGACGCGCGGCAATTTCTCGACAGAATTCAGATCGATGATGAAGTCCGACTTGGCATTCGACTGCGGACAGATGGACGCCTGGTTGGGGGTGTGGGTCTGCGTGTAAGTCCGCAACAGAAACATGCGGAACTTGGTTACTGGATCGGAGTCCCGTACTGGAGAAACGGCTACGCGACTGAGGCCGCGCGAGAGATGGTGCGGCATGGCTTTGAGCACATGGAACTGCATCGGATCTTCGCCTCGCACTTCAAAGGCAACGTGGCGTCCGGACGTGTGCTTGCGAAATTAGGCATGCGCTACGAAGGTTGCCAGCGCGAACATGTTCAAAAATGGGGTCAATTCATTGATTCGGAACTGTACGGAATTCTCCGATCCGAATGGGAGAGCGGAAGATAGACTTACAAGACTGAGATGAACGCTCCTTCCACTCTCGATGTCCTCGCCCTCGCTGCGCATCGGGATGACGTCGAACAGACCTGCGGCGGGACGCTGTTGAAGGCGGCGCAATACGGGCAGCGGACGGGCATCCTTGACCTGACGCAAGGCGAGATGGGAACGCGCGGCACGGCGGAAGAGCGTGCGCAGGAAGCGGCCGATGCCGCGAAGATTCTGGGCGTGAACTGGCGGCGCGCGCTCGACATTCCTGACGGCCGGGTCGAAAACACCTGGGAGAACCGGCTGAAAGTCGCCGCGGTCATTCGCGAGACCAGGCCTCAGGTGCTCATTCTCCCCTATTGGAAAGGTCGGCATCCCGATCACTACACGGCTTCGATACTCGGATACGAAGCCACCTTTCTGGCGGGACTGGCGAAGTTAGAGATCAGGGGCCAGGGATCAGGGGTCGGTGCGAGCAATGCCGAGTCGCTTCCGCATCGGCCTTTCAAAATTATTTACGCCACGCTGTATTACGACATTCGGCCGACATTTGTGGTCGACATCACGGACCAGTTCGAAAGCAAGTTTGCGTCGATCATGGCTTACAAGTCGCAGTTTTCCGATCAGGAAGCGGGCAAGGATCTGTTTCCGGCACACGATGAAATCCGCGCGCGCGTTTCAGCCATGGCGCGCTTCTACGGCATGCTCGGTGGAGTGACTTATGCCGAGCCGTTCCTGCAAAAGGAAGTCGGGCTAGTGGAAGACCTGTTGGCGATTCCCGTCAAGTCCATTTAGCTCCACTTCGTTTTCGTTCCCACTTCTCGCAAAACCGGCGAGAAGTGGGGCACCCCACCCCTGGAGCCGCCTGCTGTGCTAGCCTACAAATGGTTCTGCTTCTGCACGAAGGCCCTCGATTCGGGTTGCTCCTCTTTGTTTATGGTCGATTCGGAAAATCTGCGATTGGCGCTGCTGTCGGCGGGCGTGCTGGGTTTTCGCCACGGACTGGATTACGACCACATCGCGGCCATCACCGATATCAGCAGCGTGCAGGCTCGGACCAGCGACGCCATGAAGTTCGGCCTGCTCTATGTGGCTGGACATGCCACGACGATTGCAGTTCTGGGCACAGCAGCGATTGCATTCCGCCTGTCGCTCCCGGCGGCGAGCGACCGCTGGGCGGAGCGTTTGGTTGGAATCACGCTGTTAATCCTGGGATTCTATGTCCTGGGAACTTTCTTTCGGCCATCGTCCGGCCATCATCACGGGCGGCCACAGACACGAATCACAATCCTGGTCAACGGCGTGCTGTGGGTTTATTGGCGGCTAAGCCGGATTTTCGGCGGCACGCGCGTCCGGCCTCCGCAAGTGTTTCAGGATGGATACGGGACCACATCGTCGTTCGTAGTCGGAGTGATTCACGGGCTGGGTGCCGAAACTCCAACCCAGTTGCTCTTGTTCCTGGTTGCGGCAAATCTGGGCGGGACGGGCGCGGGGCTGCTCGGCTTGCTGATGTTCATCCTGGGCCTGCTGGTGATGAATACGCTCATGTGCGGTGTAGCGGCGGGAATGTTTTCGCTCGACCGGCTTCGCAGCTGGCTGGGTCCAGCGGGAAAATCTGAGGGAATGCTCGCGCGCGGGCTGAACTCCATGTTGAATGCGGTCAGCGCCAATGCCTTGAGCAGCCTGACTCTGCTGACTTCTGCTTATAGCATCGTGGTCGGGGCAATCTTCCTGCTGGGAGTAGCGGACAAGCTGCCATCTCTCACGTGAGAAGCGCCAAAATAATGTCATCCTGAGCGAAGCGAAGGACCTACGCAGTCCGCCGGCATGCGCAGAACTGCATGGGCCTGTCGGTTTCTGGGGCCAGGCTCTTCGCGGCAAACTACGCCCGTCAGGAACCGGGACAACGGGCCATAGGCAGAATACCTGCCGTAAGGCTTGACCCGGCTGATATCCTTGTCGTGGCGACTCGAACTCGCCTCTATACGGTTGACGGTAGGGGCTCTCTCCTTCTAAAGCTGAGCTCTACTTGATTGGCCGTGTCTTAGGCCACAAGTTAAACGGGGGTGATGTGCATGCCCTTCCCTCGCACATAGTCACGCAAGTCGAGTCGTACTCCAGTGCAATTGAGGTGTGCATCGTACGTCTGGCGCTCGTCATTAACACGGTCGTCAGTATGTACCGATGGAATAAGCCCATGAAAAAGAAGAAGAAATCGGCGAAGCGACGCCGCGGCTCCAGCCGCAGGAACAGGGCGCCCAGACCCGGCTCCGGAAGGCCGCAAAGCGGTCGCACCTAAGCTGAGGCGACGGGCCAAGAGAAAATCCCGAAATCCCCAAGGGTCGATTACCGCCGTAATCTCGATGCGGCAATTACCGTTGACCGGTCTCAAGCGGGCTCCGTAAAGTGCCAGCAGGGGGTTGTATGAAAGATATTCATGAGGTCCTGCGCCAGAAGCAGGCAAAGTACGCCCAACTTGGCAAGCAGATCGAGATGCTGCAGCAGGCGGCAGAAAAGCTGCGCGAAGTGGCGCCGCTGCTGGCTGAAAGCGATGACGAGGATAACGCCGTTCTGGCGGAAGGCGATGATGCCGCAATCTTAGCCGATGCGGCCAAGGCCGGTGCGAGCGCCGGCAGCGCCGCTTCGTCGAAAGCAGGGCGCCCGGCAGCGCCCCGGTGGCCGTAAGACTGGGAAGATTGGCCGTCGGATTCGATTATGACTCTCCAAGCCCTACTGGTTTCCAGCGATGATGGCGCGGCCGACGTTTTAGGCAGGGTCCTGCCTGCGCTCGGTTTCGCCATGGACCGCTCCAGCGATACGGAAGCAACCACCGCCCGAATCCAGCAGCAGAAATTCGACGTCATTATTACCGACTACGACGATGCGAAGGCGGCCAGCGATGTTGTCGAACTGGTCAAGCAACTGGGGACGGGCTCTCTCAATGTAGCCCTGGTAGCCGACACGGCGAAAGTGCGCGAGACTCTGAATGGCGGCGCGCAGTTTGTGCTCTACAAGCCGCTTTCGGAAGCGGCGGTGCGGGCCGGATTGCGCCCAGTCGCAGCTTTATTGAACCGCGAACGCCGCCGGGCCTTCCGCGTTCCGGTGCAGGCTCCGGTCGAGATCACCCTCGCAGAAGGCCGCAAACTCGATGGCATTCTGCTCGACCTTTCTGAAACCGGCATGGATGTGCTGACGGCTGAGCCGCAAGTGGCGGGCGCTACGCTGAAATTTCACCTGCAATTGCCCGATGGCGGTCCCGAACTCGATGCCCAGGGGCGCGTGGCGTGGGCCAATCCCAATGGGCAGACCGGAGTTCACTTCCTCGATCTGCCGGAAACTCTTTCCGGGCAGTTGAAGACCTGGCTGAAAGCGGCCGCGGCCGCCAACACCAACGACGAGAAAGATGACATGGTGCCGCATTGCAAGCTTACGGATTTGAGCCTGGGCGGATGCTATGTCGAGACCGATGCGCCGTTTCCCGAGCGCGCTTTGATCGATCTGTGCTTCAAAACCGGAGAACTGGAAGTTCACACCGAAGGTATGGTGCGAGTCGCGCATCCGCAGCATGGCATGGGAGTGGAGTTTCCCTCGCGGACGCCTGAACAGCGTGCTCAGGTCGAGAACCTGATCAATTTTCTGCGCAGCAGCCGCGATACGACTCCGGAATTGATGATTTCTCCCCGCGCTCTGCTCGCCGATCTCGCGCAATTTGAAAACGGCCAACCCGCCGAGGAATCGTCGGAAATGGAAGACCTGCTGCTTGAACTACTGCGCCGCGGAACTTCGTTGCAGCAAGACGACTTTCTTGCTGAGCTCCGCCACCAGCGCAGCCCCGAAGAAACGGCCTCTGTTTAGCGGCCTCAGATTCCGCTACCCACTCTAACTAAAAAATCTACCTTCCTGCGTTTTTTGGGCTAACTGATCCCATCGAGCGAACGGCTTCGGCGAGAAATCCGCAAGTTCAAAACGGACTTCAATATACTGAGAGCGTTTGCCGGAGTGGAATCTGACGAGGGACGTGCACACAATTCCGATCAAGGCCGATCAG
>JASHQK010000322.1 GCA_030039195.1 Candidatus Sulfotelmatobacter sp. | reverse complement strand
GCTGCCTTCAACCTACTCGAGACCTCAATCGGTGACTCTTTACGATTCGACGCCCGGTGTCATCGTCTACTACACCACCGACGGTTCGACGCCGAGCTCCAGCAATGGAACCGCTTACACCGGTCCAATCGAAATCGCAACCACGACGACCGTCAAAGCCATCGCGATCGGGACAGGCTACACTCCGAGCGCCGTCGCGACCGGAACTTACACCATCACGTCTCAATAATCGATAAGGCCGAGGCTGGCGAAGTAAATCCAGCGTCGGCCGACTGCTTCGGGATAGATGCGCCGACAGTTCGGCAGCGGCTCAAAATTGGATTTCGCGCACCCCTGTGCGGCGTCATCCAGTAGGCCTGCGCTTTCAGAGTCTGTTACGAAACTCGCCACCCAGCATGCAGGGTGGCACAAATCATGCACCAGCCGTGAAGCGGCGGCAAAGGAAGCCCGGCACGGCAGTGCCGGGAAACCCCAAGTGGAAGTTGACCGAGTCCGCATCAGCGGACGGCACGCGTTTCGTGACAACCTCTTCACTAGCGGGCTGAACACGCGCCCAGTGCGCCACAAACGACCGGAATTAATTCACTGCTGCAACCGGACGGAATTCGACCACCGCGATCGAATCGAACTCCCCCAGCACTCGAACTGTAAAGGCACCCTTGGAGTAGTTGGCAAGCCAGTTGGCGGTGGAGTAGGAGCCAGGAGGAGCTACCAGAAGGAACCTCTGGCGCTGCTGTGCGGCAGCTGAGACGCTTTGGCTGGCGACACGTATCGACTCATCGTTCAGATCCATGGGGAGCATGACCACCGGGGCGTGGATCGGATAATAGTCCACTTGCGAAAAAAGCGGATCCTCGCCGTTTCGGTCCACCGGCATGGTTTCATAATCCGATTCGATGAATGCGCTGCAAACCAGCACCGGGACCTCGCCTTCGCCGTTCGCGACGTTTTCATTCACGAACGCATGCGCCTGTTTGAAGTTGATCTCATGCTTGCGGGAAAGCGGGGAACTGTAGGTTTCAAACACGGTGAGCGCTACCAAACCCACGCAGAAGATCTGGCGCAGTGGGCGGGAATCGATGTGACTGGTCAGCATCGCCCAGGTCAACGCGCTGCCCGGTGCGATGACCGTAAGATAGCGAGGAATCACCAGATGAACCGGTGTGGCCGCCCCAGCGCCGAAGAAAACAGCAATCGGGACCAGCGCCAGAAGAGGCCCAAGCAGAATCGCGGGAAAGCTCTCGCTTCGTGGCAGTTTTATTTTCCGCACCAAGGCCCCGAGAAACGCCGCTATTGCAAAGCCGATCAGCAACTGCAGCGGCGCGAGTGTATTCAGCGCGACCAATACTGGATGATGCTGCGGTTGGACTACGTGCGTTTCCCGGGTGTGATATAGGCTCGCGACTCGATAAATCAGCGGGAGCGATATGAGCGTAAACGAAGCCACAACAGCCGCCACTTGCCGCAAATCTGACTTGATGGAGCCAGCCCGGGCCACGAGATAGTAGATGGCGAACGCCGGCAAAATGGCAGCGAACAAATAATGAAAATAGAGAACTCCCGCCGCGGCAGCGCCGAACAGGATCGCTTGCCGCATTTCTCTCTGCGCTGCCCAACGGACGAAAGCGAAAATTGCAACGTTGGATGCGAGCAAGGCAAATGCGTAGGGGCGCGCATCGGTCGCGGCAAACACAACATTAGGCGTCAGCGCAAAGAAAATGCAGGTAAGAAATGCAGTTTCCTCATCGAACAACTCGCGGGCGCTTCGAAACAGAAAATAGACTGCGCCCAGCATCGCCAGCGTCGACGGAATCTTGAGCGCGATTTCACTTCTGCCCATGATCGACTTCGCCAACCACAGGGTATACAAATACCCGATCGAGGAAGGCATCAGCACCGAGCGGCTCCAGACTTTCTCGAAACCGCCATTCACTTGCCAATACGCCAGCGTCTCGTCTAACCACAGTGGCGCGCGTATCGCCAGAAACCAGATCGACAACGAAGCCAGCAGCGAAATGGGATAGACGACCCTGGCCAGAACCGAAACAGGTTTTTCGAAGGTGATCACTTCCGTCGTAGCCGTGGCCATCTTCAAGTTCTCACTTCTTCGGCCCGTTCACGGTGCGCACGGCAGTAACACTGCCATTCGGACCATGCGCCGCGTTATGGCAGGTTAGCGTGCAGGTATTCGTGGCGCGATTGTAGGAGACCGGGAAAGCTCCATTCTGGGCAACCACGTTGATGTCAAAATTGACGAGCCGCTGGCCACTGATATTCGGGTTCAGGCTTCCCAAGCCGTGTGCAGTGTGGCATACCGAACAGCTGAACCCGGCGGTGATGTGGCTTTGGTGCTGGGTAAAGCTGGCATTGGCCATTACGTTCGTGAGGTTGTGGCATTTACCGCACAGCGCGTAAGGCCCGTTCACGCTCAGATCGGGATTGGGAAACAGATTTGTGATCAGTTGGCCCGGTATCACTGTCTGGCTGAATTCGTAGCGTCGCTCCAGAATATGACTCCACTTGGATCCATGCGGACCGTTCGGCCCCGTGCCGCCAAACTCGCGATTGTCGTCGCTGTTGTGGCAATCCGTGCAGAAGATCTGCGTTCCCATTGCCCGTCCTCGCGTCACACCGTCGAGATTCCACATATTGCTCAGCAAGCTGGGCTGAGGCAGTGCGCTGATGCTCACGTGGGTCACGGGATGGCTCGAGGTCGCGGTGGCACTGAATTGCAGAATAATATTTAACGGATCGCCGGCAGATACTGCCCGAAGGGGAAGATATCCGTAAATCGGACGAATTGCTTTCCCCGAACTGCTTCCATGACAGCGGAAGCAATTCTCATATTGGTTGACCGCCGGTGCAACGATCGACATTCCGTCCGTAGCGCTTATTCCGGCAATATCCTTCTGCGAAACGCGGATCTGAGGCGGAGGCGGAAATGCTCCCACCTGTGCTGAACCGTGGCCGTTGTGACAATCGACGCAGGTCGCGTGCCGGTTGTTGTTCAGCAGCGTATTCTCGCCGGCGTCGTGAGGGTTCGTCGCTGTTGGGAATGGATGTCCGACCTTAGGGGCAGCATACTCGGCGAAGACATTCGCTGGCGCGGGTGTAATGTTGGCGCCGCCATTATGGCAAGCGATGCAATCCTGCTCATTGGGTCCGCGCAGCAATCGCGCTGGCCCCTGTGCATTGTGCGGAGCGTGGCAGGAAATGCATGCATCTTGCGCGACCGTCGGATAGCTTCCCACATTCGCCTGGGATGAAATCTTGTTCTGCATCAGGGCATGGGCGCTCGTTGCCCAATCCGCGAGGGGATTCACCTTCCCGGCGATTTGACGGGTCGGGTCGTGGCAGGCCAGACACATCTGTCCACTCGAACTATCGCGCACCAGAAAATTCTGCGAGATCAAATCCTTGGCCTGCACGTGAGGGTTGTGACAGGACGTGCATTCCACGTTGCCGTTCACCAGACGCACGGCGCCGGTGGGATCTCCCGTTTGCCCCTTCGCGGCCAGCGATGCAATTAAGTCGATGTTGTCTTTCAAGGGCAACGCAAAGGCGAGGGGATGCGAAGGCTGCAGATTGGTGCCAAACACGTCGTAGTTGTACATCGATCCGAACATCGTCACTTGGCCGTACGCGGCCGTGGTCCCCGGCGCCACTGTCCCGTCATGACAGGAGAGGCAAAGATTGCTGTCCGCGCCCATCATCGGCTGCGTGCTACGATTCTTCTCGGTATCGCTCGAGTACAAACTGTAGCTTTGCACCGTGAGCTTCTGATTCCATAGCGGAGTTCGGCCGCCAACCCCGTTGTGGGGCTCGTGACAATACATACAAAAGTCGGGACGTGCGCCGGTAATGGGCGATTTGCTGCCGGGGCCAAGATCGTGCATTCCGATCACGTCACCGCTCGTAGACTGGCCGAGCAATGGCCCGGCAGCCACCATCAGCATCAGCCACAAGCATGTGAACTTGAGCTTCACTCCATTCCTTCTCCGGAGGTCGACTTCTTCAAACCGAAGTAATGAAAGACTTGAATTCGCCGATTAAACGAATCCACAACGAAGATCCGGTCTTCGTGGTCGATGAATAACCCGGCCGGCAGCTGAAATTCGCCAGGGTGCGTGCCTCTTTTCCCGAAGTAATAGAGCAGATCTCCCTGGCGATTAAATACCTGCACCACTCCCCACAGACCGTCGACGATGTAGAGATCGCCCTCGGAATCGACTCCAATTCCCTTCGGGCGAAAGACGCTTCCACTGCTATCGCCGATCTTTCCGATGGAATAGCGAAACTTGCCCGAGCGGTCGAGGACTTGTACGCGAAAGTTCATGGCGTCGACTACCATCAAGTTGTCGCCATCCAGCCGTAACTCGGTCGGCAAATTGAATTCGAGTTCACCATCGCCCCTTTTGCCTATCGTCTGCAGGATGTTTCCCTGCATATCCAACATGAAAATCTGGTCGCGCAGCGTGTCGGTTACATAAATCCGTTGCGCGGCGGAGTCGACGGCAATTCCCGTGGGACGCTTGAAATAACCTTCTCCCCCTTTAATGCTGCCGATGGCGTGCTCATACTTTCCGCTGGAGTTAAAGACAAAGATTTTTCCAGTCTCGGAATCGGTGACGTAGAAGTTGTCTTGGGCATCGACCGCGACGCATTGCGGCCCCAGCATGGCGTCCTTGCCTTTGTCGCGGCGTTCAATGAATTTGTACTTCTGTTGCGCGAAATCGAAAATATGAACACCCACCGCTCCGGGATCCGTTACGAGGATGCGTCCCTTCGAGTCCACCGCGATGCTGTAGGGCCGGACCAGATTCTTGAACTCAGGCTCACCGGCCACGACATCCACCAGTCGGTTCCAGAAGCCTCGCTTCGGCTTTACTTCGCGTTCCGAGCCAAAACTGCGTTCGTAAAGCAGCCTCCGCCCGCCCTCCAGGTCGAGCAGGGGAACCGCGGGGTCTGCGGCATTCGGCTTCGGCTGACGCGCAGCCGATGCTGGAATCCCCAACGCCAGCAGCACAGCCAGAATCCAAAGGCCGCACCTGCAAAGACAAGCCGCTGATTTCAACTGGCGTCGAACCCGCGTCATAGGCTCGCTTCCCGGCTTCGGTTTTGACGATTGGCGCAGGCTAGAAGAAGTTGAACCATCTCGACACCCCAATGTAGAACGCGGATATATTCTCGGGGGGCGTGCCCGACGCGCTGAACCCCTGCTGGAGTCTACTGTATCCCCCCGTCAGATACATCTTGCGAAATTGATATTGAAACAGCGTATTGATCTGTTCCATGTTGTTCGACGAGATGATTCCCACCACGTTGCTGTTCCCGGTTGCCTTGGCAAAAGTCGCAGCGATGATCAGCTTGCGCATTGGGTTGCTGCTCAGCCCAAAGGAATAACTCTCGCCGCCGTAGAGAATAAGATCGCTCGGCGTCAGGACCGGTATGGGCGTCGTCGTGGACGTAATCCCCGCCGCAGTCTCAATTCCATTGCCATTCGACTTTGAGTATGTCCCGACAAGCGTGAACCAGTTCGAGTAACCGGTTGAAGTGTTGTAACTCTGGCTCTTGCTCGTGGTTCCCGCCTGCTCGGTTAACCCGGTCTGGTTGATGCTGGCGCCCGCGGTCCACGAAAACTTTCCCCAACGGCGCCGGATGTTTCCGCCGTATCCGTAGAACGAGGCCATGTAAGTAATCAGCAGCGTCTGCACGTTCTGGGCATAATTGGCGAATACTCCCGCCGTCCAGCCCGCGAATCTCTTGTTGTAGTTGACCGTGCCATTCAATCCGAGTTCATTCGCGCTGGAAGTGCTGACCATGTTGTCGGTGATACTCAGGGCAGTGTTAAAGTTGCCGCCAAACAAAGTCCGCCCGTAGGTGATGCCGCCACCGTAAGCGTCGGCCGAATAGTTTTTCCCCAGGAAGGATTGTTCGCGATGATCGGCCGAAGCCAGAAATTGCAGATTCGTCATCACTGCGTAGCTCGCCAGACTCTGTAGATCCAGAGAGTTCGACGACTGCCCTTCGGTCGGCGGAGGGATCACTCCTCCTGCGCCTGTGATTGCCTGGTATAGAGTCCCGGTAAGATTGTCGGAATAGTCGGTGCTCACCGAAAAGTGGAACTTTTGCGTCGGCTGAAACGATGCCGTCCCCGTGTAAGTATCAATCGTGCCGTTGTAGCTGTAGCCGTCAAAGTTGGAATCCACTTGGGAACGGTTGATATTCGCCGAAAACCCGCCGTGCAGCGGCAACTGGTGTCCCACGGCAAACCCATAGCCGAGGTTGCTCGAGGTCGAGAGCTCCGTTTGCGACGAGCCCTCGAGAATCAGCGGTATGTTCGCGTGCGAATCTCCATCCGAAAAATATGCATTCAGGTTGAAGCCGGCCAGCATGTAGCCAGAGCGCAGGCTGAACGATTTTGAACTTGTATTTCCGTTGTCGTTCGAACCGTAGATCGAATATTGGTTGCTTCCAGTCTGGAAATTCGCCGACAAGCTGGGCAGGCCCGGCAATACCTCGGACCAGGAGATCCCAAACGTGTCGCTGTTGCCGTGGGTCGTGTAGTTGGCCAGTCCGGGAACCGCGAAGTTGCCTTCGCTGTTGTAGGCCTTGGCAAAGGTGATGGTGCCGGGATACTTGCTGCCGGCAAAAATAGAACTGCTGAAATTGACCCCGCTGGCATCGGAAATGGATTGGTAAGACGAGTTGTCCCGCGCCTGATTCATGTAGGGGTTGATGGTGTAGGAGAAGAAATTCGGACTGTAGTAATACCCACTCAGCGTGCCCGTTCCCCCGAAGGAAAGGCTGTGATCGGAGGGCACAAGATTCCCGTAATCTCCGTTGTACCCTGCGGAGATCACGCCGCTGAGGTTCATGCTGTTCTCGCCGGTCTTGAGCTGTGCCGTAGCCGGCAGCATCAGCGCGAGAGATGTTGCCACAACTAAAACCGTGTCTCGGAAGGCATGCGTCACATTCACCCACTTATTGCCGTTCACGACAATCGTCTTGCCTGCGCGTTCCCAAGCTCCCCCACAGTGGCGCGACCCCGTTCCAGCTGTGCCATGTCCGGCTCCTTCCCAGTGGGTGTGGCGCTTCCCGGCTGAAAGGTAACCGGCCATGTGGTTCCTCTAATCAAGAGAAAAGCACGTGGCTGACCATAATGGGAATTATGTAAGCCATTGCCCGACAAGGAGATAGCGAGGCATTGGGTCCGTCAGAGAGCGATCGTCTGGGGCATATAACCCAGCTAAGATCAATGGGACAAGGCATTTGGCGCACGCAGGATTCGGGTAGGGGGTAGGGGCCTAGTCAACCACAAAGGATACGAAGAGAAACCAGGAAGAGCACGATTTTACTCGTACACTGACTCTCTTGATCTTGTCATTCCGAGCCGTCCGCGGCCGCGCTTGCGCGGTGAGGACGCGAGGAATCTGCTTCTCCCGACAAAGTTGATCCCAACCGGGAAGGGCACGAGTTTACTCGTGCCGCTGAATAAGCACAGAGACGGAACGCGCTTTAGCGCCTGAAGGTTCGCTCTCGATCAAACTCCACCACAACCGGAGTCCTACAGGACTTCCACTTTCGCGGTCTTGTGCAGCCTTTGGTCCAGAGCCGCGCGGACTGCATTCAGTTTCTTCTGTTGCAGTTCTTTCCGCAGAGTATCTTTCACGTCGTCAAACTTCGCTTTCCCTGCCGGAATATGTTTGTTCAGGCGCACGATCGTGAGCGCCTGCTCGACCTGGATAATCCCGGTGATTTGCCCTTCTTTAATCGCCAAAAGCGCCTGCACCACATGCGGAGCGAGTTTCGCCCGGGCCACGGATTTGTGGTCTCCCATCATCACCCGGTAGTCGTCTTCCGAGACTCTTTCCGCCAACATGCCGAATTGTTCGTAATTCGTGGTCGCCTGCGCCTGCTTCAGCGCCTCCTCGGCGCGCTTGCGTTCTTCTTTCAGCGTGTCTGGCGTGGGCTTTTCCGGAGGCAGAAACGAGATCGTCTGAATGGCGAACGATTCCGGATACTCGAAACGCGCCGGATTCTTGTCGTAATACGCCCGAGCCTCGGCCACCGACACGGTTGACTTGGCATCGACTTCGATCTTCAGGAAAGCATCGATCAGCAGCGAGCGCTTGATCTTCTCGTCCAGGACCTTTTGCGATCCATTAAACTGTGAAACCAGAAATTGCTGATATTCAGCCGGGCTGCTGAATTGAGCGCGAAAGTCCTGTTCCGCCGACTTCATCTTCGCCGGAGCGATGGTCATCTGCCGCCGCAGCGCTTCCTGATATACCAGTTCCTCGAAAATGATCATCTGCAGCGCGCCGTTGCGGATCTGCGGCTCCATCTCCGCAGGGATCTGGCCATTGTGCTGCGCGGCGTAAGGAAACAGAATGTACATTTCGCGCTGCAGGTCGCGATCGGTGAGTACCGATCCGTTCACGCGAGCCACAGCTTTGCCCGTCGGCTCCATCAGCGTGCTGGGCGCGGCCTGGGTCGTGGCATTCGGCGTATGCGAAACCGCCAGCTGTTGCGCCGTTGCAGGCATCAGTCCTGCCACAACCAACGCGGCCACGGTCAGGACGCGGGCTGAAAATTCGTGCTTCATAAATCCTTTCCTTCTATCTGTCATTCCGAGCGCCATTCTTCGGCGCGAGGAATCTGCTGTCCTTTGTCATTTTCGGCCATGAGCACAGGCACCAACACGCAAGGATGAAAAAATGCGTCATCCCGAAGACCCGCGTTTTCACCAGCGGGTCGAGGGATCTCGCGCGCAACCGCGCCTCCGTCTGCACGGGAGATCCTCCGCTCTGCCTGAACAGCGGCTTCGCTCAGGATGACCCCCGTTTCCTCGGTGACTCCGTGTCTCCGTGGTGAGAAATCCGGGCTGCTCATCATCAACTCCGTGCGAAACTCACGTCAAATCTACTATTTTGCCCACAAAAAGAGGGGAGAGATTTCCCTCCCCTCATGATAACGAGCCGACAGCTTAGAAAGTCGTCGGAATCGTGTAGCTTCCGTTCGACTCGTTCGCTTCTCCACCATGGCACTCACGGCAGAACTGCGCCGTCTGGTTCGATCCAGCCGTGCCGCTGGCCGGGTTGTAGGGGCCACGCACGAAGAACATGGTCGCGTAATTGCCGCTTGGCAGACCACTCGTCGCTCCGTTGGTGACTTTCACTACGTTCATCAGGTGCTGGTTGTGGCAGCTCGTGCAGGTTACCACCGCCGTATTGTTGTAAGCGCTAAGCGATACGAAGAAACCGTAGTTCTTCACGAACGCGGAAGAGTTCGGGCCGCTCATCGAGACTACGCCGTTGGTCTCAGTGCAGTCCCAATTCCACTGGCCGCCGCAGGAAACTGTGGCGTTCAAGCCAACCGGGTGCGTCGCCAGGTAGCTGCTGGCGGTGCCATCGCCATTGTTGCCCAACAGAGTGGGAATGGCGTTGAACGTTCCGTAGGTCGCTGGCAGCGTCTCATAAACCTGGTCCTTCATCATGGCGCCGCGGGCATAGTTGCCGTCATGGCAGCTAAGGCAGGTCAGCAGGCCGTTTACATCGGGAGTTCCAGCAGCCATCGAGGCAGGAAGAACTTCGGTGTAGCCGGTCGAGCCGTTAGTGCTGCCGGTGATGATGGTCTTGCCGTACAGAGCGCCCACATCCTGGCCCCACAAGATCGAGGTGCCGGCGGTGGTATCGCCCGACTTATTGGCGCCGTTGCCCCATGCGCCGCTGTGTGGCGCGTGGCAGGCAGCGCAGCCGCGGCCGTAGTTGAGGTGAGCGCCCAGGACGTCGGACGTCGGCGCTTGGATCTGAGCAGCAGCAAAACACGCTACGGCCAGAACCATCAGCAGAACTAAAAAGCTCTTTTTCATACGATCTCCTTTTATGAAGTGTTGCAACACGTCACTTGCTACTGCTCGGTAACAATTACTAATGCTTCGGTTTGAAACCTCGAGGTTCATATTGCAGGGAGGCTTTATAAACCTCCAGCCTGCTGATTGCACGAGAAGCACCGGGAATTTCGGGAAAGAGCCGATTCTCGCCCATTGCGCCGTAAGTTAATGATTAGAAGATATTTATAATGCTTAACCGCACCGACCGACCGGTCACGAAGAGAAGAGATCCTCTGCCGCATTGGGCTTTCTCCCACACTGAGATTGGTGAAATTCCCCCATGTGCCGTGTGGCGTTATTCATCAGCGTGCCCAGCGCACATTGGCAGGTGATTAAGATCACTACAGTCACTCCCGACGCTTCTGGAGCGACCGTCGCCTCTGTCCGCTCAGAATCACAGGTTCCCAAACGCTGACGTCATCTCGAATGCCCCGCCTTCGCCCGCAGCACCGTGCGTCATCCCGAACGCCCCCGTCTTCACCAGGGGGCGGAGGGATCTTGCGCGCAGCTTAGTCCCCGTGTTTCAACCGCCGTTACCCGGATCACAACGCAAACGAGGCCCCGCGCGCGATCCCTCACGCGGCTGGAAAAAACGCCGCGTTTCGGGATGACGCATCGAGGGTCTCCACTAAAGCGAAAAGTGTCTATGTTCCCTGCGGTTTGGGCGCCGGGTTGTCTTTCTGGTCTGGCGGCGTCGCAGGTTTCTGAGCCGGTGTTTCCGCGGCCGGCGGAGTCGCAGCTTTCTGCCGTGCTTCCGCGGCTTTGGCCAATTCCGTCTGGCGACGGGTTCTCTCGGCATCGGCCTCGGCATCGGTGATGTACCGGAACATCTGCATGCGGCCGGGATATTGTTCGGTGGTAAAGACGCGGTTCTGTTTGTCGATGGCAATCCCGACCAGCGCCTTGAACTGGCCGGGCGCATTCGCGTGCGTGTCGCCAATATAGGTGAGCAGTTGCCCTTCGCGGTTGAACACCTGCACCCGATCCTGGTACTCATCGGCGACCCAGATGTGTCCGTCGCAATCTACGGCGATGCCCTTGGGCTTGAAAAGAAATCCCGGACCATCCCCGGCCTTGCCGAAAGTCGTGATGAAATTTCCATCCGCATCGAAGATTTCGACGCGGCTGTTCAGAGTGTCTGTGACATAGACGTTCTGGTCACTGTCGAGGGCAACATTGGTCGGGGCGGCGAAGTCGCCCGGATTTGTGTAGGAGTGCTTCGTGGCTGGCGTCGTTGCTTTCCCGATGCGGCGCAGCGGTTTGAGGGTGTCGGCGTCGTACACGAGAACCTGATCCTGCTGCTCGTCGACGACATAGAGCAACCGGTTTTCATTGTCGATCGCCAGGCCAACCGGATCCACCAATCCCTCCACGACCTGGCCCTCAACTTTATGTTGCGGGTCGAAGATCAGGACGCGATGCATCTTGCCGTCGGAAACGAAAAGCCGATCGCCATCATCGACGGCCACGCCATTGATCCAGCCAAAATGGGCATCCGTTCCGTTCTTGATGAGCGTTGCGTCGTGCGTCTCTGTATTGAAGATAAACACTGCTCCGACTCTCTAATCAGCCACATATACCAGTCCCTTGGAGTCGATGGCGATGCCATAAGGTCCGATCAACTGCCAGGGAAAAGTCTTGAGCTTATCCGTATTGTCTTCCTGCTTGGCGCCAGCCAGGCGGTCCATCCA
>JASHQK010000321.1 GCA_030039195.1 Candidatus Sulfotelmatobacter sp. | reverse complement strand
CAGCCAGATCGCGCGCCGCGCATAGCGAAACGCCGGTCGCCAGAAATGCAAGAAGACAGCCCAGTCGGCGGTGAAACACACCATCTCCAGTCAGACAGAATCGGCTCACCAAACGATTTTCGTGCAATTTCAGCCATGTCTCAACGGCCACGAAGGCCATGTACCTCTGGAGCCAATAGACTTCGTGTGGTGAGGGCGCCAGGCGTTCTTCCGCTCAATGTCGCTGCCGGGGACCGCCGTGGAAGAGCGGCCCTTCAGGGCCGCGTTAAGGCGCCCGATGAAATGCGGCTTTAGCCGCTGAGGAACAAGGGTCGAACGGCTTTCTTCCGCAAACGCGCATTTCCTGGGGAACTTGCCGCTGACGATTTCGTATCATCCAGAGAGACGTCCGAAGGAGATCGCTTGTTCTGCAATCGCTGCGGATCCGAGCTGCAACCCGATCTCGTCGCCTGCCCGAAGTGCGGCAAGCGCATCGGAGATCCCGTGAGTGGCGTCGCACAGGCACGCCTCCAGCGCCATCTTCACATCGTCGGTATTCTGTGGATTGCGCTGGGCGCATTGTTTGCAATTCCGGCCGTGGCTTTCTTCATCCTGGGAACCAGCGCCCGTCTCATCATTCACCATGAGGAATTTCTGCATGGCATTTTGCCCTTGCTGATTTCAATGGCGGCCGGAACGCTTTTGATTCTCGCCGCCGGTGGAATCTGCGTCGGCCTCGGCCTGATGCAGTACCGCCCCTGGGCGCGGATTACCGCCATCATTCTGAGCGTGCTGGCCCTGCTTCATCCGCCATTCGGAACGGCGCTGGGCATCTACACCCTCTGGGTCCTGCTCGCCGACGAAAACGGCAGCGAATACAATTACTTGGCCCGCAGCGCTTAGCCTTGTTCATCTTCGATGGTGTGTGTAGGAGCGGACGCCCTCGTCCGCCCCGCGAACGACGCGAGCGTGTTGGCAGGCGACATGAGCCGCTGACGCTTGCGGGCCAATCTGGAACCGGTGGAAGAGCGGCCCTTCAGGGCCGCGTTTAGGGCTGGAATTGGAAGGCGTCACGGAACTTGCCGCGTAGCGTGCAGAGTTGGATAAGTCATGCACCAGCCGCGTGGCGGCGGGACGTGAAAGCCCGGCACGATAGGGCCGGGGAACCCGAAAGTGGGATAAACCGAGTCCGCATCAGCGGACGGCACCTATTTCGTAATAACCTCAAATAGTCCCCCACCATGCAATCTCACTTCCCACAAACATGCACAGAATTTTCGAATTTGCCACAGCCGATTAACAGGTTAGAACCAATTTGCGATTGCCCCCCACCCCGGACCGCTGCCAAACTCATCCCTGTTATCTGCTCCGTCTCCTCGGGTTCATGTGGAAAATCTGGCCTCAATCCCGCACCAAGGCCGTCATTGCTAGGGATACAACCTATAGTGTTTCCCTCTTGACAGGCCCAATAAGCAGGAGTAATTTTGCAATCCCAAGGTACGAAAATTCCGCTTCACGGGAATGGAGCGGAATTTTCGGAGAGAGGAATTCGGCGGCTCGCAATCAAGCCAGAGGTGATTTGATCGGGCCGCCCGCGAGCAACCTGGGTGCCGAGCCTTGTTGGATCGTGATGGCGCGGAAACTCCTGTTCGCGTTTAGCGGGCAAGAGTACCCGTGGCACAAGTCCGGTATCCGCGACTTCAACCTAAACCTTCCGGCGGCAATGGGCCAATCGCCCAAGCCCGGAAGACAAAGTGCGGTGGCCGTTCTCCGACCCTCCCCCGGAGCGCGACAACTGGAAACATTGCAGACAGCCGGTCCATGGCTGCATTGGTAGTAAAGAGGGTTTTTCCATCCCGAGCAAGACCTCTTGCTCGGGATCTGCGTCACGGCAGCAAAGCTTGGAAACAGCAGGAGCCCGCAAATGGAAGGTCTGACTCGTCTTGTCTCGGAATCACTGGTGCGGCACGGTCTTGACCGTCCGGTCGACTATCGCCGTTTGCGCTGGTCGCGCTGGTTCCGCTGTGAATCTCATCACAGCCTGCTCCTGGTGCCCAGCAAGCCCGGTGTTTTCGCCCTGGCAGAAGAAATCGCGAACTTCAACCCCGGAAAGGAATGTGTGGGGACGGACGCATTCGTCCCGGGGCCCCCAGCGCGGGCCGGTTTTGCACGCGACGGGGTGATCGTCCGGCCGGCCGAGCGCAGCGAGGCGCCGGGGGAAGAGCGGCGCTTTAGCCCCGCGTCCAGCGCTTCCGACTCATATCGGGCGACGACTTCAGCCGTGCCGGATGGGACGATTCAAAATAGCGCGGCTTCAGTTCCTGAGACCCGCCGCATGCTCGCGGTCACGCATTTCTTCGAAGATGACGACATGGCCTTCGTCCTCGATCGCATGCTGACCAGGGAAAATCCCGTGCGCCGATTCCTGAACTCCGGCCGCTGCTTTATCCGCTTCGTGATCATTGAAGACCGCTTCCAGCGCCGCCAGATCCACGGCGCGCTCACGCAGTGGCTGAACGATTCCGCCGAAAAAGCCAGCGG
>JASHQK010000027.1 GCA_030039195.1 Candidatus Sulfotelmatobacter sp. | reverse complement strand
TATGCACCTTTTCGGTTGTCCAGGTACCTGCTCAGACATCTCCCTCTCCTCAGCAAGCCAAAGCTAACGAGGCAAAAGCAGGGAAGGAGGGCGAGTACGGAGCGTGCAGCGCCAAAGCGGACGCTTTGGCAAGCCGAATCCGGGAATCGGCGGCACGAGATGCTGGCGAATATCCAGAAAAAATAAGCGAGGAGAATGGAGAAGGGGCATCAGCCGCAAATTTGACCCTGCAGGCTCCGCCCACAGAGGATTCCACGAGGAAAGAGGTCGGGGGTGGCGAACCAGCGACGGATGTCCGCCAAGAATCCCACAGCGAAAAACCGGCGCGTCCTAACACCGGGTCCCCCCAACAGTGCACGCTCAGCAAAGACTCACGCGAGACAGAACATATCCCCTAGGGTGATCGTATGCATCCCGACACAATTCCAAGAACCCCGCTGCACAAGACAATCCCGCCCCTGCCCCTGACCGCAGTATGGTTGCTGGCTTGTTCTAGTCTCATGTTCGGTCAAAGTCCGCAGCCGAACGTGTGCCATATGGATTCAACTGGATTTTGTCTCCCAGACGACACACCGAACCAGCCAAGTTGGGCTCCAGTCGCTGATACAAATTTGGCCGCCGAGTCAATGTCAGCGCCGCAAAAGAAAGTGGCTCTCGCAGAAAATCCCGCTATCAAACCGAGACTGGACATTGAAGTCCGCGATGGCTTACTCCGAATCGTCGCCGAGCACGTTTCACTACGGGATGTGTTGAAAGCGATCAGCGCTAGCACGGGAGCCGAGGTGCAATTTCCGATGGGCGCCCTCCAAGAGCAGGTCTTTGTGCACCTGGGGATGGGTACACCGCAAGAAGTAGTGCGTGAACTGTTGAAAGGATCGCATTTCAATTATGTGATTCTCTCCTCGAACTCGGATCCGGGCGGGATCACGCGACTTATTCTTAGCAAAGCGCCGACAGGAGCGAATGGCAATTCATCGACGTCACCTACAACATTGGGTGCTGATCTCGCGACTCCCACTTTGTACGGCGGAGCTTTCGAGACCGGTGCAAACGGTGCGCCTGCTGGTTCCATAAGCCCAGAAGCTGCAACCGGCGATGCACAGGCCGCACTTCCGACGCCAAGCTGGGTCCATCACGACGGTCCGGCCTTGTCGGGAGAGCAACTTGATCAAATGCAAAAGGCGATGATCCAGCAAGAACAAGAACAATTCGCTCAGCAGTTACAACAACAGAAGCGCCAAGAGCAAGATCAGGCCGGTCAGAACCCTCCACAGCAGTAAAAATTGCGAACACGAGCGGTCGTGTTAATGATCCCGGGGTAAATGTCTCAATAGGTTCTTCTGGTCTCCACTAGCCCAAAGGTTTAGTCTTTCGGGATTACTGCCGTAGCACTAACTCAAGCGTTGAGTTGGCGAACTACTCCGATTGGCGTAGCGTAACGGATCTAGTGACAGTGGTTAGGCCACGTGGGTACTTGTAAACGCCGAGCCACGGGGTAAATTGCTTGCATCGCGCGCCATTTAGCTATTCCTCCCCCTCAAACCGGCACGCGTCTAGGAGAATTTCCAAGCATGAAACAGCTATGTCGAATGCTACCTGTATTGGCCCTTGCATTGCTCGTGCTGGCCCTGACCTCAGGAGCAATGGCACAAGACGTTTACAAGGTCAACTATTTTTCCAACAATGCGGCTCCGGCTCCGGATGCCACGGTGAGAATCGATAATCCCGGTCTCACCTACGGCAATCTGTGCGCCATGATCTATGTCTTCGCTGCGGACCAACAGTTGAGTGAATGCTGCGGCTGTGTCGAATCGCACAACGGACTCCGGACGCTATCCGTCAGGAGCAATCTGACATCCAACCCCTTGACTGGGGTTGTTGCCACGACGGGCGTCATCAAGGTTGTCTCGTCGGCGGTTAACAACTCTCCTTGCGATCCGACGTCGAACGTCAGTCCGAAGGCGAATCTGCGCGTGTGGGTTACACACATTCAGAATCCCGTCGGAGACGCGTATCCCATTACCGAGACCGAGTCCTCGGATTCGACGCTGGGTGCCACCGAACTTGCAAACCTGCAAGCTCAGTGCGCATTTATCAACATTCTCGGTAGCGGAGCGGGTGTGTGCAGCTGCGGAACTGGTGACTAGTGCAACCGAAGCGGGACATGGCTCCAGCATGTCCCGCTCTCAAATCAGTCAGAAGAGTGGAAGTTGTCTCGGAATTATCTTCTAAACAGCGAATTCGCATGAGGGGAAATAAATGAAGAATCGTCTGCTACAGATGTGTTCCCTTGGACTTGTTCTTACCCCGTTGTGTCTGCCGGCACAACAGAGCGCCGACAACGTGCAGGTCATAGCGGAAGTTGGCGGTCAGAAGCTAACGCTAGGCGACTTACAACAGGAGCAAGGTGGGAAGCTACTGCAGGCCAGATATCAGTACTACATGAATGAACGCAAGGCACTCGACCAAATGATTGATGACAAACTCCTCGAGATTGAGGCGAAGAACCGGCATCTCTCCGTCGACGAACTTCTGAAAACAGTAGTCTACAAGGATGTCAAAGATCCAACCGAAGACCAGATGCAGGTGTACTACGAAGGAATGGAGTCCAACGAATCGTATGAAGCCGTGCGCGAACAAATATTGGATCACATCCGCGAGTTACGGCACGACAAAGCACGTTCCACGTTCGTGAAAGACTTGCGAAACAGTGCGCGCGTACAGGTTCTGCTTGAGCCCCCACTCATCGATGTGAATGTAAAAAATGCCTATGAGCAGGGCCCGACGACCGCTCCCGTAACACTGGTTGAATTCGCCGATTACGAATGTCCGTATTGCCAGAAAATAACGCCCGAACTGCAAAAGCTGGAGAAGGAATATTACGGGCGCGTGGCCGTTGTCTACAAGGACTTCCCGCTTCCCATGCACCACACCGCGCAGAAAGCTGCCGAGGCAGCGCGCTGCGCGGGCGAACAGGGCAAGTTCTGGGAATATCACGACGTTCTTTTCTACAGCAAGCAAACACAGATTTCCGACCTGAAGGCGGACGCCCGTGTGCTCCGGTTGGATGGCGATCGTTTCGACAAATGCCTGGACGACGGCGCAGAAGCCGCTAACGTCAAGAAGGATCTGGAAGAGGCCCACCAACTGGGATTGACTGGCACACCCAGCTTCTTCGTGAATGGCCATTTCTTTAGTGGAGCGGCGGATTATGCCGTGCTAAAGGAGATGGTGGACATGCAACTGGCCTTGTCATCCCAGACAGCCTCTCGCACGGAGGTCTCGAAGAGCACGCCTGCAGCCAATGCCGCCGGGACGGTTTCTAGGACAGGAAGGGAAGAATAGCTTGCTCGGCGGGGGCGCACCTTGTCGACATCTGGGGGTGGAGTTAGGACAATGAAACACGTCTTCGTACTGGTCTCTGCTCTCTGGTGGATATGTTTCGCGATCCCCGCGGTCGCTTCTGTTTCGGTATCACTTTCCCCTCAAAACGCCCAGGTGGTGACGGGAGGCCAGCTACAGTTCACCGCAACGGTGAGCGGAACTACCGATAGCGTCGTGATCTGGAGCGTTACTGGATCGGGATGCAGTGGGGTGAGTTGCGGAACTATTAGCAGCAGCGGCTTCTATACTGCACCCACCTCGGCTCCCGCACCACCTACTGTGACCGTGACGGTGATTTCTTTGGCAGATGTCACGGCAACCGCCAGCTCCACCGTCACGATCGGTTCCTCCTCCGCTGTATCTGTAACGGTATCGCCTAATCAAGTTGTTCTTGCCACTGGCGGCGAACAACAGTTCTCAGCCCACGTTACCGGTACTTCCAATACATCGGTGACATGGAGTGTTGTCGGCATAGGTTGCGTAGGAGGTTCTTGTGGCTCTATCACTGGCACCGGTCTCTACACGGCACCGGCGACGGTTCCACAGAACGCGGCTATCACAGTAGTTGCAAAATCCATCGCTGACCCGACAAAGTCAGGGTCGGCCTCGTTGGTCGTGCAGCCAGCGTCGTCGGTGTCGGTTGCAATTCAGCCAAAGGCCGCGCAAGTGGCCGTTGGTGGGGAGTTGCAATTGTCTGCAACGGTGACGGGAAGTACGAACACCACCGTTCTATGGACCGTCTCCGGCGCGGGATGCAGTGGCACAGCCTGCGGCACGATTACATCGACCGGTCTCTACACTGCCCCTGCAACTCTACCCAATCCTGCGAGTGTAACCGTAAAAGCGACTGCGATAAGTGACCCAGCAGCTTCAGCCATTGCTACAGTCACGCTCATTGCTGGTTCTTCGGTTAGCGTAACGCCATCATCGGCCCAGCTGAAACCGGGCGCTCAGCTCCAGTTCACAGCTACGTCGAATGGAAATTCGAGTGCTGTCTTTGTCTGGAGTATCTCCGGAAGCGGATGCAGCGGGTCCGCCTGTGGCAGCGTTAACAGCAGTGGGTTGTACACCGCTCCTGCCCTTGCTCCGAATCCTCCCATCGTCGCTGTGACAGCCACATTGCTGTCCGATCCTACAAAATCCGGATCTGCCACGGTGACCATTAGCTCGGGCACAGCCGTAGCAGTTTCGATTTCTCCCACAACAGTCCAGATAGGAACTGGAGGGCACCAGCAATTCACGGTGGCAGTGACGGGTACATCCAATACCGCAGTCACCTGGACCATCACGGGATCCGGTTGCGCGGGAACGACCTGTGGAACGGTAAACTCCGCGGGACTATATACGGCTCCGGCCGTGCCACCGGCTCCGCCGTTCTTCTCAGTAACGGCTACGTCGGTGGCCGATCCCAGCAAGTCGGCAACTGCTTCGGTCACAGTTGTGCCGGTTGTCACGATCACTATCTCGCCGACCTCAGCAACGGTTGCGCCTTCAGGCTCCAAGCAGTTCAGCGCTAACGTAAGCGGCACTTCCAACACACTCATATCGTGGAGCATTTCCGGTGCCGGCTGCTCGGGCAGCGCCTGCGGAAAAATTTCATCTGCGGGGTTGTACACCGCTCCCGCGATTGTTCCGAATCCTCCGTCAGTCACGGTCACGGCGACGTCGCAGGCCGATACAAGCAAGTCAGCCTCCGCGCAGGTGAATATCGCGGTTCCAATATCGGTCACCATTTCGCCGACGACGGCGCTTGTAACCGTTGGTGCGCAACAACAATTCCAGGCAATAGTCAGCGGCACTAGCAACGGTGCGATAACCTGGACCCTCAGTGGCACTGGTTGCACAGGCTCAGCCTGCGGAACAGTGACCTCTGCCGGCTTGTACACAGCACCTTCAACGGTACCGAACCCATCCACCGTCAAGGTCACAGCGAGCTCACAGGCGGAGACATCTCAATCTGCCTCGGCTACCGTCACAATCATTCCTACTAACAACAGCAAATTGCACGGTCAATACGCCGTGCTCTTCAAAGGCTTCGATCACGCTGGGGTGTTCGAGGCGGCCGCTTCGTTCGTTGCCGATGGTAATGGAAATGTAACTTCGGGCGTGGAGGACGTTAATCGCACTTCCGGCCCGCAAACTGGAGTCGCACTCACCGGAACCTACCAGGTCGGCGGAGACAATCGGGGTACACTGACGCTGAAGAGCAAGCTGGGTACGTTTACTTATGCGTTCACCCTGAACGGTACGGCCAAGTCCGGCAGCTTGATTGAATCGGACAATTCTGGAATTTCAGGCTCCGGAATTATCAAGATTCAGGATCCAACGTCGTTCGATCCCTCGGTCTTCGCTGGCGGTTACGTGATCAGTATGACAGGTGCCGATGCACAAGGTGGAAGAATTGCTGCTGTCGGATCGATTTTCCCGAGCGGCGCAGGCACCATCTCCGGAAGCAGTCTTGACGTCAACGACGCCGGAGATCTAATGCCGACCTTTGCGACTTTCACTGGTACTTACGACGTAGACGATACCGGACACGGAAATGCTGTGTTGGTCATCCCGGGCTTTGCCAGCGGCACGTTGAAGTTCGCGTTGTACGCTATTTCTTCGAGCGAATGCTTCCTGGTTTCGGTCGACCCGATCAGCACGGGGAATCCTATATTTGCAGGAGTCCTCGAAGCGCAAACCGATTTGCCCTTCTCCACTTCCTCCTTCAATGGAGCGTCGATCTTCGATCTGACCGGAACCACGGGATCTTCTTCCCAAGTGACGGTGGGTCGAATGCAGTTCGACGGCAGTGGGACGATCCAAGTGCAGTTCGATCAGAATAGCGGGGGCAACCTAACCGTTGGAGGACTACTGACAGGTGCCTACTCAGTCCAGCTGAACGGTCGCGGCGTCTTAACTTTGGATAACGCAGATACAGGGGTGCTCAGCGTCTGGATCCTGTATGCGACCGCACCGAATCAGGCATTCTTGTTGACATCAGATGATTCCGTCGGAAATGGAGATGTGCTTCCACAAGCACTTGCACCGCCTTTTGAAGCCGGAGATCTAGAAGGGAATTTTACCCTGGGAGCCGGAGAAGTAGCCTCGCCGCAAGCGACACTGGTATCCGGCACCGTATTCTTTGATGGTGCTAAGAATGTTTCGGGCACAGAGGACGAGAGCCAGGGGGGTATTTTCACGAAGGACCTGCCCCTGGCTGGCACTTATTCGATCTCGCCCGTGTCTAACAATGGCCGAGGTGTCGCTTTGTTGACCTCGCCTTCTGCCGCGACGCAAGCGCTGTGGGTGGTGAGTGGTATGGAGACTCTGGGATTGGATGTTGATGCTTCAGATAAGGCTCCAATCCTTTTGAGATTCGACCAGTAATGGGTGATCTGATGTAGAACGCTGAGTCCTACGAGAAACAGGGATGACTGAAGGAGAGACAATGACGTTAAGGTTATCGTGTGTTTTCTTGTTGCTGGTCAGTTGTCTGGCATTTGCTAGCGATCCCGACCTGTTGCAGAAGGCGAAAGCCGGCGACCCTTCGGCGCAGGTCAAGATGGGAAACCTGTATGCCTTTGGCCAGGGAGTTCCACGCAATTCTCCGGAAGCGGTCAAGTGGTTCCGCAAGGCAGCAGAGCAGGGATATGCCGAGGGCGAGTACCGGCTCGGTGGCATGTATGACGTCGGTTTTGGAGTTCCTTCTGATCCGGCTACGGCAGTGAAATGGTATCTGTTGGCCGGAAAGCAGGGATTCTTGGAGGCTGAGTATCGGCTTGGCATCATGTACGAACAGGGCCGTGGTGTTGAGCAGAACGATGCCGAAGCGGCTCAGTGGTATCAGAGAGCCGCGGCGAAGGGACGGCGGGAAGCCCAGCTCAAGTTGGGTGAGATGTACGAGGCTGGTCGTGGTTTGCCGCAAAGCTACAAAGATGCATGCAAATGGTATCTGCAGGCGGCCCTGCAGAATCAACCAACGGCACAGTTCAAGCTAGGCCGGCTCTACGATCAAGGTCTCGGCATACCACAAAACACTTCCGAAGCGGTCAAGTGGTATCGAAAAGCTATCGAGGGTGGAGATGTCGAGGCTGAGGACTATCTCAGGGCAATAGAAAAATAGGGCATTTAGGGTTGCCTAGTATTGAAGGACCAAATCGATAGTGCATTGTTTGAATGGACCGGTACGGACGGTCCTAGCCACCTACAAATCCGCCCCTCCCCCTTCTGCCGGAACGCGTCGAACTCGGCCAAGTGCGACCATTGCAAAATCCTTCACCTGCCAATCGGGTTAGGAAGTTTGTGCCATTCCGCATGGGCGGTCCCGTTGATAGATTCCATGGCCACTTCGAGCAAAGCTGTTCGTGGACACGGAATGAAATGGCCCTGCTGGCTGATAATCGTGTCAAATTGATTGGCAAGAGTAGCTTGTGTCTTTCACAAGCTATCTGTTTTGCAACCAAATGATTCAGGCTTCAAGATCGCTGCCGGTATGTGCGCCTTCGGGCCCTCGGCACTCCGGCGGGCGCGTTGTTGAGGGCGAGGAGAGTACTCATATCGGAGAGGTGTCGTTATCTGCGAAAATCCACAATGTTTTCTCCCGTGAAAACAGCACACCTGTGACCGATGCTCTGCCGGAGACAATTCCTGACCTTGCGCTGCTGCTGGTATTCGATGAGATCGTGCACCAGGCATGTTCGATCAGCGCAGCAATTAGTGCCGCCGTTGTGCGAGTCCAGGAAGGGATTCCCATTTCCAGAGCAGTTTGCGATCAATCCTTGTCGGTTGTTTCCGCTTATCTCACGCAGTGTTCGGCAACCTCCTGGAAGGCGGGCCTACCGCAACTCTGTCAGGATGTAGAAGTTGACTCTCGATTCGACAGGGGAGCCTTCCGCAGGCTGGGGGTTCGCTCCTTCGTGGTGATGCCGGTCCGGAATGAGAACAAAGTTGTCATCGGCATCATGGAAGCTTTTTCCTGCCGCCCGCAGGCGTTTTGCCATGGCGATCTTTTGGTGCTAAAGGGCCTTGCACGGCGGGTCGAGAAACACATTGCGGTTGCCCAGCAGACCCTTGCTTCGCAAACGGTGGCTTTCAGACCGAAGGAACCCGCTATCCCGCCGCAGAGAATCATAAATTCACGCGGTTCTCGGTTCAGCAGCAGAAAGAAACGATTGCCGGGAGATGTTTGGAACCTTCTCTTAGCCGGTTTGACTATTGGTGTTGCCATCCTGTTGGGCTGGGTACTGGGGAGAACGGAGCAACAAACTACTCGTCAAACTCTGCCAATTCATTCCGTGGCCGCAGTTCAAGAAGCTGAAGGCGTATCTGAATCCCATACCTCCCTTCCAGATCCACTCGCAAATCAGCTTGTGACAAGCGCTCCTCTAACCAATGCCTCAGGACCTAATCCCGAGCATGAAAGATCGGAAGCGAATAGTGCGATTCAAAAGACACACGTGACATCTTCAACAGCGAAATCAAAACGCTCGGAAGCGTCAGTTGACGATGTAGTGATATTCGAGAACGGTAAGCAAATTTTCCCGAAAGAGTCGGCTGAAGCGGAGACCTCCAGCGATCAACCAGAGTCCAAAAAAAGATCACCCGAGTCCACGGATAGCGAACCAGCGGTCCGTCTTCCCGAGCAGGTGGCCGAAGAACGTCTAGTCAGCCGAATTGAACCTGACTACTCGGAACATGCGCGAGAGCAGCGTCTTCAAGGCACTGTGATTCTCAACGTTCTAGTCGATAAACAAGGGTCTGTGAGTAGTCTCAGCAGGGTCAGCGGAGATACTCAGCTTACGCTGCTCGCGGCAAAGGCGGTTCGGCAATGGAAGTTCGCTCCGCTGGTTCGGGATGGAGCTCCGGTAAGTTTCGAGAGCAGGATAACCTTGGATTTCGCATTGCCATGACCATTCTTTCCACAACTGATCAACTGATGCTTGAGTGTATCGCTTCGGGCGAGCGATATCGCTGTCAGGGGTGCGAGCGATGCTAATGACGCCTTGGCGGAGGACGGCGGCTGGTTTTGCTCTTGTCATCTTCTTACTGCTCATGGCATCAAGAGACAAAGCCGCCGGCAAGAATCTTAAGGCTCAGAGCATTATCAGATCGGATGATGCAGCAATTGTCTCTCGAGTTAAAGTTTCACTCGAAAAAGATTCCCTCGCCATAGAAGTCTTCTCAACGCGCCCGGTCCGGCCAGAGATCACCAGAACGCCGGATCCACCGGGTTTGAGTATCAATATCAGCAACGCACGAGTCTCGGTGCGGCACAAACAAATCCCGATTCAGAGTCCGATCGTCGGTGCTTTGCACCTGGATCAGCTGGCGCAAACTCCACCGGCCGTACGAATCCTGGTCGACGAACGAAAGCCCCTGAGTTACACATGGGATGCTGCCGGCAATCGACTCACCATTCATCTTAAAGAGGAATCGGAAGAAGCTAGAGCTAAACCGCCCTCGGTACCTGCCCTCGTAGCCGACTCAAAGCCAGTCGCAGTTCCATTCAGCACAACTGGAAGCCTTGTTTTTGCCGACCGTCAACCCTCCGGTAGCTCGTTCTCTGCGAACTTTGCCACCGAGACCCTTCGCTTGTCGCGCGGTGGAGAGGTGCACTTATGCCCGGGAACGACGCTTTCAATGGTTCGGCAGAAAACCGGACCAGATTTGATGCTGGCCATGGGAGTGGGTGCAATGGAGACACACTATGCGCTGGAAGATTCCATGGCGGACACGATTCTCACGCCGGATTTTCGCATCCTCTTACGAGGACCGGGTGAGTTCCACTACGCGATCCGCGCCGATTCTAGTGGCAATACCTGTGTACGGTCGCTGCCCGGGAATACTGCAGCTGTCGTAGTGTACGAAGCGATCGGCGATGGACAGTTCGAAGTTGTACCTACAGAGAAACTGGTGCTTCATGCTGGACATTTAAGCCCTACGGATACAGCATTTCACTCTGGCCAGCAGACGGAAGTCGAGACCATCCTTCCCGATGATTGCGGATGCCCAGCGCCACCCGCGCTATTGCGCGCCGAAGCGTCGCCACCGCCCACTGTGACCGGAAATAAGATCGCCCCAGTCCCATCAGAGGACGACTTCGGTTCGCCCCACAACTCAGCAACGCAGGGCCCAACGAGCCGTTCCGAAATTGTCCCCTTGCAGCAAGTCGCTGCCGACCGAAAACCAGTGGAATTCGCTACGGCCCTGGTGTATTCCGCAAAGGATGCCCATCCTCCGAAGCTTGTTGATCTGCCGCTCTCCGCGCGTCAGACTCCCTTCCTTGCTGACCGCGCCCAACCGCCACTTCCCATGCACAAGGCAAAGAAAGGCGTGCTGAAGAAACTGACCGGATTTTTTGCTCGAATCTTTCGATAGGCAAGCGAGTTTGGAAGTTTGCAGCCTGCTAGACTGTCCGTGCGTGCACATCTTTCGAATTGCTCTTGCCTCGATTATCATTCCGCACAAAAGGTTCAGACAAAAGGATTTGGTCACAGTAACTCCAAAGTATTTCTGTCCCGAGTTAAGATCTTCGGACCACAACCGTTCACATCCAGCCCGCTCTGCGGCGACGATGATCATGCAGTCCCAGAAATGCAAACCATAAGTCACACGTGCATCCACCGCGCGCCGAACTAAGCCCTTGTCAACCGCAATGAGGAGGATTGGGCTTAACGTGTCGAGAATCGTGAGAACATCTTCTGGATTCGCGGGAGGGGAAATTTCCTCGGTCTCTATACTCGTCGCCTGAGTAGTGCCAGAAAGGGGTTCCTTCTTGACAGGCCTACTCAATCCCAGGTGCATAGGCTCGCTTACGCTTATGATGTGTGCCTGCCGAGCTTCCGAATTCTCGACATCGGAGGCGCGACATACATTTGGCTACTCAATCACGCGGTCACGGTACCAATCGCCTTGCTAACCCTGGCAGTTGCCCCCATAACAAACTGATGCCCGGTTGACTTCCAACCGGGGGACAATTATCGTTGCCCGACAAGTAGGATTGCCGGCCGCCGGGCTGGGGGTGGGCTGTGGACCTAGAGTTCTCCAAGCAGGTCTCCGAACTACTCGCAAACTGGAACAAAGGTGACCTCGAAGCCAGGGAAGCGCTCATGCCGCTGGTGTACGACGAGCTGCGCAAGCTGGCAGCTTCCCAACTGCGCCGCGAACGTAACGATCACACCCTGCAACCGACCGCCCTTGTGCACGAGGTCTATTTGCGCCTGGCGGAGCAGAAAAACGTCCACTGGCAGGATAAGAGCCATTTTTTTGGTGTCACCGCGCAACTTATGCGGCGCATTCTGGTGGATCACGCCCGCGGCCACTTGGCGGATAAGCGCGGCAGCGGCCTTCCTAAGGTTGCGCTGAACGAGGCCATCGTGATGTCGCGCGAGCAGCCGGCTGAACTGCTGGCCCTCGATGAAAGCCTGACCCGGCTGGCTGACACCGACCCGCAACAAAGCAAAATCGTCGAGTTGCGAATCTTCGCCGGTCTGACAATCGAGCAAACGGCCGAAGTCCTGCGAATTTCTCCGGCAACCGTCAAACGCGATTGGAATCTGGCCAAGGCGTGGCTGATGCGAGAAATCAGCAGGGCAGCGTCCTCGTGAACCCCGAAAAATGGGCACAGATCAAGGAGGTATTCGGATCTGCGCTCGAACAAGAGCCTGGCGCACGGAGTGCATTTCTCCGAACCGCCTGCGGTGAAGATACGCAGCTTCGCTGCGAGATCGAATCCCTGCTCGCCTCTTTCGACTCAAACCAGAGCCTGGCCACGGAATCTCCGCCGGCGATCGATTCAAACGCGGCAATTGCCGGACAAACCATCGGCCACTACCGTGTGATCCGCCAGATTGGATCGGGTGGCATGGGCGCGGTCTATCTGGCCGTGCGCGCAGACGACGAATACAACAAGCGGGTTGCCATCAAACTTGTCCAGGCGGGGATCGATACGCAGGAGATGCTGAATCGTTTTCGCCACGAGCGCCAGATTCTGGCGGCGCTCGATCATCCCAACATCGCAAAGTTGCTCGATGGTGGAACCACGGCACAGGGGTTGCCCTACTTTGTCATGGATTACGTCGAGGGCACTCGCATTGACGAATACTCTGACAAGAGCAAGCTGTCGGTGCGCGAACGATTGAAACTGTTCCGCAATGTCTGCTCTGCGGTGCAATACGTCCATCAGAACCTGGTGGTGCATCGCGACCTGAAGCCGAGCAACATTCTCGTTACCGCTGAAGGAGTGCCGAAGCTGCTTGACTTCGGCATTGCCAAGCTCATGAAACCTGAGTTGTTTACAAACGCCCTCGATGCGACGCGCATCGAGTTCCGGCTCATGACGCCCGGATACGCAAGCCCCGAGCAAGTGCGCGGGGAACCAGTGACGACTGCCAGCGACGTGTATTCGCTGGGCGTAATCCTGTACGAGCTCCTGACGTCGCTGAGACCGTATCAGGTGAAGACGGATTCTCCTGCGGAAATCCTGCGTGCGGTGTGCGACCAGGAACCATCCAAACCCAGCTCAGCCATCACCCGGGTGCAAAGCCCGGGCGCAAGAGAAAAGAATGCAACTCCGGAGAGCCGGGCGCAGATGCGCGGCACGGTCCCGGAGAGACTCAGGCGCCAACTGCGAGGCGATCTCGATACCATCGTTCTGAAAACCCTACGCAAGGAACCATCGCGACGTTACGTCTCTGCCGAGCAGCTGTCCGAAGATTTGCGACGCCATCTGGAGGGGCTCCCCGTCACCGCGCACCACGATAGCTGGAGCTATCGCAGCCGCAAATTTGTCGGGAGGCACAAAGCAGGAGTCACCGCCGCAGCTTTAATTCTGATTTCTCTTGTGGGCGGGGTTCTGGCCACCACGTGGCAAGCCCGGGTCGCGCGCCGGGAGCGCGCGAAAGCCGAGCAGCAGTTCAACGATGTTCGCCGTCTGACGACTTCATTGCTGTTCGAGTTTCATAGCGCGATTCAGGATCTCCCGGGTTCAACCCCGGCGCGCAAGCTCATGGTGCAGCGCGCGTTGGAATATCTGAACAAGCTGGCCGAGCAGGCCCACGGCGACGCCAGCTTGCAGCGCGATTTGGCCGAGGCCTATCTGAAGGTGGGTGATGTTCAGGGAAATCCATATATTGCCAACCTGGGCGATGCTCGCGGCGCCGAGCAGAGTTATAACCGAGCCCTGCAAATCAGCCAGACTCTGACACAGGGGAACCCGCAAGATTGGGCTGCGCGCGACTACCTGGCGCGAAGTTACAGGGCGCTCGGCGAGGTATTACCGGTCCTTGGCCAGCCCACAGAGGGCCTCGCCGATCTGCGGCGGGCGTGCGATTCTTTCGAGGCGCTGACGGTAGCCAAGCCCGACGAAGTCGAAATCCGGGAGGAACTGGCCAGTTGCTATCAGTCTCTGGGCGACTTGCAAGGACACAGCGGGCGGTCGAACCTCGATGATCGCGCCGCGGCCCTGGTGAGCTATCGCAAGTCGCTCGACCTCTATCAGGCGTTGCTTGCGCGCCAGCCGAGTAACAACGTTGCACGCCGTGGCGTTGCTGTGCTGCAGATTCGTACCGGTGACATATTGGTACGCGATGATCTGAAAGGTGCGATGAACGACTATCGCGCCGCCTTGCCGGTGATTCAGGATCTCGCTGCTTCCGACCCGACGAACGCCGAAGCGCGTCGGCTGCTCGCAACCGCTTATCAGAAAGTTGGAAGCGCGCTTGAGGATTTGGGTGAGCTCAAGCAAGCACTCAAGAACTATGACAGCGCAGCGACCACAAGACAGGAACTGATCGGTGCGGATCCAACCAATGCTCTCGCCAGCATGAACTATGTCGTCTCGCTTCGCTATCTGGGCGATCTGCTATACAAGATGAATAATCGCGGCGGGGCGTTGTCGAAGTATCAACAGGCCGTGGAAATACTCGACCGCCTGGCGGCGGCCGAACCCGACAATGTGATGGTGCAGGGGCGCGACTCCGTCATGCGGATCTTTGTTGGCCAGACGCTAGCGGAGATGGGCAAGACCACCGAGGCACGCGCGGTGACATCGCGCGGGCTGGCCATCACCAAGGAACTGGCAAAGCGGGAGGACGCCACACCCGATGAACTCAGCGAATATGCCGAGACCTTTCTAGCGTGTGAACCTGCCGACTTGCGCGATCCGGCGACCGCGTTGCGCTTCGCAAAAGCATCCATTGCCAAATCGGGAGGCACGGACAGTGAGAATCTAGACATTCTGGCGGAGGCCTATTTTCAGAGTCATGATCCTGCCGAGGCCATCGAAACAGAACGTAAGGCGCTCGGTTTGCTGCCGGCGACGAACCCGCCTTCGCCCGTACGGCAAAGACTGGAAAAGAATCTGGCGAAGTACAAAGCTGCACAGGGGCAATCGGCCAAGCCGTAATTCGCGCCGGTGAAAATGTCAAAAGGCGCGAAGACTTCTGGTCCGCACGCCATGAAACCCCAGCCTTACTCGTTCACTCAGATCGACTCAATTACTGGTTGTTGCTCATCGGCCGCCAGCCGGTACTGTAGTCGGGCGGAGTATCGGTGTTAGTGCCCCGGATAGTCCCATCGGGACGAGTCCAGTAGTAGTTGTAGTCGTTCGAAACCGTGTGGCTACCGGTGACGTCATCGGTGACAGTCGTAACGCCCAACCTCGCGTCGCTCTCTCGCTGCATCACGCCGTCCATCACCTTGTTCTTGTTCTCCCATCCCGACATGACGTCAATGTGGCTCGATTGCGACTGCTGGCGGGCATTTTGAGCGATGACGGCGGCCATCTGCTGCTGCGCGCGTGTAACGGCGCCGGTGACATCGCGGGTGGTTCGCGCCTGTCGGGCTTCCCATTGTGGGTCAAGCTGGAAACTGCCAGCCATCGTGTTCAGAATGTATCGGGCCATGGCGGCTTCGGAAGGATCAGCCAGGAAACCGGTCACTTCCATGGCGACCCAGATCCCGATTCCTTGTCCAGTCGCCGATCCAGCCAGGACAGTGGAAGCGCGAACATAGCCAGCTTGCGCGCCGCATCGGAAGTTCGTCTCCCCGACCGAGGCCTGAGCTGGCGCCCCTTGTGCGCGGCCGTAGGCGATGGCTGCCATCGTCAGCCGGCGGGAAGCGTCTTGCAGTATGCCAGAGCTGGTGATCTGCGGCGTGCGGCAGAGCTGTGCTCCGACGTAGTCGCGAGTGAACTGATCCCCGGTCTGATAACGAGCCAGCATGATGGGCCCACCCCACGAGGCCCTGATCATCTGACCGTCGCGCATTCTGGCCATCGCCGTCAGCCGGTTCGGCACTTCGCGAGCAGTCAAATTGGGGTCGCCGTAGAACAGCTGGATTTTGCGGTCGGGCGAAACGGCCAGCACAAACGGGTGCGGATCCATTGCCGAAGTACGAGCCGTGCCGCCGGCGACTTTCCATCCCCGGGGAATATTCATGGTGAATGCCCCCTCACGCGGATCGCGCCATGGGACGAACGCCACCTGACCTTGGCTCCCACGCCGTGCATCAGGCATCCCAAAACTTGCTGGCTGCATGGAACCCCAAGAGGCTTGCGTCGGATTCCCCATTGCCGCCCCGCCGCTGTATGCGGACGCATAGTAATTGCTCGCCTGACCCTGGGGAGACAGAGCGTAGGCATTGCCGCCTGGCCCATCTTGATACGGAGTTCCAGTGACGTAAGCGTTTGATTGGTTTCCAACATTCGAGAAGACGGACTCGAAGCTGTTCTTGAATGAGCCTCCAACCCGTCCGGTGCCGTCCGCAATATTGGCTCCTGCAGAGGACATAGCTTTCTGAGCTGCAGTTGCGAAGGCCTTCAACCATGATTTCCTGCTCGCCGAGGAGGACGGCGCCTGAAAAGTGGCCGGACCGAGATCGGCGAGTTCTTTCGGCGAGTTCTCTCGGTCCTGGGCGGCGTTAGCAATGGGAGCACCGGACGGGCTCGTCGATGCTGCGGCTCGGTTCTTGCTCATTGCCGTGATCATCGCCCGGAGTACGTTGGGGGTGACGCCATCTTGCTTCAGTCTTAAAAGTGCCGGCACCGAGATGTCAAAACTCGCGTCCTGTGCCTGGATCGCCGCGATGATGGTCTCGTCTCCAAGACCGGCTTTAGCCAGCGTCACCACATCATTGTTGGTCAGGCTGGAGGAAGCTTGCAGCGGTAGTGCAGCTATCAACAAACCACCTATCAGGAACGCCGAGATCATCATTTGTCGAAGCATGGTGTCACTCCTCTTCGGTCGAATTCGCATGTTCACCTATTCATCGCGGAAACGGAGTGCGGTTTGGCTCATCAGCAAAAAATGTTTTGACAAAAAGCGAGAGAAATTGGAAGATGTACCCCATTCATTCAGAAGCGGTTAGCCGGCCCGTTGTCCCGATAAAGCCTCGCTAGGGTTCACGGCCGCGCCACCCCTACCAGGCAACCTTATCTAAGGAAATCGCCTGCGCAATCTTGCCCGTGATGCATTTTGCTTGCGGGTTGTCGAGTTCTCCAGAAATTCCTTCGCGGTGGTGAGCTATTCCTTCAACGAATTCCGCGATGGTTAGGTGCAAGTGGGAACGACCGCAGTCTCGCCCATGCGGACTGCCACACCTTAAACAAGGAGAACTTACCATGCGCCCCGACAGGTTGTTTCGCAAGATACAAAGTTCAATCCAAATGCTCTTTCCAGTCCGAGTGGCCGGCATTTCGAAGGTCGCCCTGGGCTGTGTGCTTGCGCTTGGAATCAGTGGGCAGAATTCTGCAAAGGCACAGGCGAGCGAGCAAGCCGCGGAGACCCCTTCCCGGATTGTTGAGTCCATCGACGATGCAAAGCTGGTTCGACTCATCGGAAACACGCATCCTCTAGCGCGGCCGGAGTATGACGTAGGACGAGTCGATCCGGACCTGCCTATGGACCGCATGTTGCTGGTGTTACAACGCAGTCCGGAACAGGATGCGGCTCTCGATCGTTTCATGGCTGAGCAGTACAACCCGGAGTCGGGGAATTTCCATCATTGGCTGACCGCGCGGGAATTTGGCCTGAAATACGGACCTTCCGACGCAGACCTGGCCAAGGTGACTGCCTGGTTGCAGGTGTGGGGCTTCAGCGTGGAAAAAGTCGGCAAGGGCCGGACGTTCATTGAGTTTTCCGGAACGGCGACACAGGTCGAGCAAGCGTTCCACGTCGAGATGCACCGCTATCTAGTCGATGGCGTCGAGCACATCGCCAACGATCGCGATCCGCAAATTCCCGAGGCACTCACGCCCGTGATCACGGGAATCGCCTCGTTGCAGAACTTTTTCCCAAAGCCTTTGTCGGTATTCGGCGATGTCGTAAAGCGGAACAAGAAAACCGGAAAGGTTACTGTACTCGACTCTGCTTGGAGCGGAGCAGCCCCACAATTCGTCTTTACAGATTCGTCGGGCGTCGTGCATGAGGACGTCACACCTTTTGATTTCGCCGCGATCTACAATATCCGTCCGCTGTGGGATGTGGGAATCACCGGCAAGGGAGTGACCATCGCGATTTCGGGTGGAGGGGATATCGAGCAGAGCGACGTTGCCCTCTTCCGCTCAGCCTTTGGGCTACCTGCTAATCCGGTAAAGGTGATCCACAACGGAACCGACCCGGGCCTTACTTACTACCAACTGGAAAATACCCTGGACGTGGAGTGGTCCGGCGCTACCGCCCCGGACGCGACTATCGCATTGGTTGTCAGCGCCGACACTAGCACCATGCTTGGCTCCGAACGCTCCGATCTTTACATTGTCGAAGAGGGAGTGGCGCCGATCATGAGCGCCAGTTACGGAGACTGCGAGCTTCATCTGGGAACGGCTGGCAACTCCATGTTCAACAAAATCTGGCAGCAGGGCGCTGCGGAAGGTATCAGCATCTTTGAATCCGCCGGAGATCAGGGATCCACGGGCTGCGATGCCGGCGCTGTGCCGCCAGCTGCCGCCGAATACGGCCTGCAGGTGAATGGCATGGCTTCGAGTCCCTTTGTGACGGCTGTGGGGGGAACCGACCTCGACTGGCAGGGTAACCGTGGCACGTACTGGAACGCCTCGAACAACGGCCTCGGTGCGAACGCCAAAGGGTACATTCCTGAGATCCCTTGGAATCCGACCTGCGGGAGCACCTTCCTCGTTTCCTTATTGGGGTATCCTAGCGGGGAAGCCTTCTGCAACGCCATTTGGCCTGACTTGCCCAATCTTTACCCATTCGTCACGGTCGCCGGTGGAAGCGGCGGTGTGAGTGCATGCACGACACCGAGCGGAACCACACCGGCGAGCTGTGCCGGAGGTTATGCCAAGCCTGCCTGGCAAACCGGTACGGGCGTACCAAACGATGGCAAACGGGATCTCCCCGATATATCTCTATTCGCGTCGAGCGGCTATTCGGATATCATCCCCGGCAGCGCTTACCTGTTTTGCTACTCTTCTGTGACTCCGGGGTTGGTTGGCACCTGCCACAATGGCGGCGACTCCACTTTCCTTCAGGAGATCGGTGGCACCTCAGCCTCGTCTCCGGCCATGGCTGGGATCATGGCACTGGTGCTGCAAAAGACCGGTGCCATTCAAGGGTTAGCCAATCCGGTTCTCTATGCACTTGCAGCCAAGGAGAATTTGACCACTTGCAATTCAAGCACAGTAGCGAATGGCAACAGCTGCGTCTTTTACGACATTACGAAGGGAGACAATAATCAGGTTTGCGGAACCGGCAAACCCAACTGCGTCACACATACCAGCGGAGACTTTCTCGGAGTCGTAAGCGGCTACGGCACCAACCGTGGATATGACCTCGCTACCGGGCTCGGCTCCATCAACGTCACTAATTTGGTCGACGCGTGGGCTTCGGCCATTGGGAAAGTCACGTTAACCCCCACGAGTTTGACATTCCCCAGCACCAAAGAAGGAGTAAGAAGCGCTGCACAAGTGGTAACTCTGAAAAATACGGGAGGCGGCGCACTCGCGCTCTGGGCTATGCAACTGACGGGGACAGATCATAGTTCCTTCAGCGGCACCACCACCTGTCCCGTTGCTTCAACAAGATTGGGTGCCGGAGACAGTTGCACTATCTCCATCACCTTCACTCCCGCCGCGACGGGAACACTCACGGCGCAACTGAACATTTACGACAATGCCAGCGGCGAAAAGCAGGTCCTGAAACTGACAGGAACTGGAAACTAGCGTTTTAGGTGTGCTCGGCATGCGATATGGGAATCGCTTGCCGAGCATGCTGTTCTTCTCTGGATCCGTCAGAAGCAACAACTCCTTCGTTGCCTTTTGGCAACAGCGCTGGGTCGCGATTCAGCCTTAAGCGACCGCACTCGGCGAATTTCCGCCTACAAACGCTGCTGAGATTGCTGACAACACGCCGCTGAATGGGTTGATGGCGTGGGGCGAGATGCTATCGTCGCCACTATTCGCCACATAGGTAAATCTGGGATTGTAATAACCGGTGTGCTGCCACTGCTCATAGCGATTGCGAGTGGTTGGGGCCTACCAGCCGGTTGCCTTGGAGAACCTGCTTCTCCTCATGTGTCTTGTCGTTGATCCGTAAAAAATTTCGGGCATCGCTTTGTTCATAGGCAATATCGCTGCTTGGCCACCATGCAAGTTCTTTGTTACCCGATGGGTTAGAGTTTTCCAGAGATTGCTGTTCGAGTTGCCGTATAATCCTGCGCTGATTGCTGGGCTCCCCTATGGAATCCTCAAATTCCAGTTCGGGTCGGGTGTCCAATCCCGAGCGCTACTCGATTGCCGTCATCACCTTGGAAGAGGATATGTTCCGAGAGATGCGACGCGGGCTGTCGGCCAACTTTCGGGTGGCGCTGGCGAGCACAGAGTCGCAGATCAAGTTGCTGATCGACGATCCGGAACTGCACGGAATTGTCGTGGACTTGGAGAGCATTGGCGACGAACCGAGCGACGGCATCGAAGTGGTCCAGGAGATTCGTCGCTTATGCCCGGGTCTCATTCTGGTGGCGATTACAAAATCGAGCAGCAGCGAGTTGCCGTTGCTGGCAAGCCAGGCCGGCGCCGACCATTTCTTCCTCAAACCTGTGGACTGCGAGCAACTCCGCGCCGTGCTGCTGCAGACGCTCGAAAAGCGGGCACTGCAATTGGAAGGGCAATGGTTGCTGGAACAAGTTGCAAACCGAACGGCATTTTGCGACTTGATTGGCGGAAGCGAAGCAATGCGCAAGGTGTATCAGGCCATTGAAGCTGTCGCCGGGAGCAACGCCAGTGTGGTGATTCGAGGCGAGAGTGGTGTCGGAAAGGAACTGGTGGCGCGCGCCATTGTGCAGTGTGGCGAGAGAAGCGCCCAGCCTTTTATTTGCCTGAATTGTTCTGCCTTGCCGGAAACGTTGATGGAGTCGGAGCTGTTTGGCTACGAACGGGGAGCGTTTACTGGCGCTGACGGCGCAAAGCCAGGAATGATCGAACTGGCGAATCGGGGGACGCTGTTCCTGGATGAGATCACCACGCTAAATCACTCCCTGCAGAGCAAGCTGTTGCGTGTATTGCAGGAACGATCGGTGCAACGTTTGGGCGGCAGGGTAGCGAAGAAGATTGATTTCCGGCTGATCACGGCCACAAATGACGATCTGGAAGAGATGGTCAGAACGGGACGCTTCCGCGAAGACCTGTATTACCGGATTAATGTCGTGCCAATTTTTGTCCCTCCGCTAAGGGAGCGTGAGGGGGACGTGTCCCTGCTGGTCGAACATTTCGTACGTCTTTATTGCACGGCCAACCACAAACCACCCAAGCAGGTTCAGCCGGAGGTCATGGAGATTCTCGAGCAGTATTCCTGGCCGGGAAACGTTCGAGAGCTGGAGAACGTGGTGCAGAGGATGGTACTCATGAGCGACGGTTCTTCCGTTGCCGCCTATCAACTGCCGCAGCAACTGCTATCTTCGAGCGCTGCCGGCCAGGAAGCCATTCTAATACCGGAAGAGGGGGTCGACTTCGACGCAGAGATGGAACGTATTCAAATTGCTTATCTCAATGCGGCCCTGCGCCGGACAGGGGGGAAGAAATCGGCGGCGGCAAACTTGCTCCGGCTAGACCCGCAACGGATGAAATATCTGTGCCGAACGTTGAAGATCGGTGGCTCGCAGGGTTAAAAATTAACTAGCCTCAGTTTAAAAATTAACCAAAGCAAAATTTCACACCGGCCGGGAATTTCGCCGCAGGGCCGCACTCGTCTCGTAAGTTCTCCAAATGCTTGGAGTTGCTGAATTGTTTGTGAGCGCCAGGGCTTTGGCACGTGTCATGCAATAGAGAGCAGCGTGATTGAGAAGTTCAAAAAATCAAGAGGAGCCAGGACAATGACAATCCAGAAAAAGTCGCTGATCAACTCTCTGAACACCACAAAGAAGGCCCTCGTGGCCAGCACCCCGGTGGCCGGAACGGCGGGCGCCGCCAGTGTGAAGCCGGCCATTGCGAAGGCCGGGGTAGCAAAGGCCGGGGTAGCAAAGGCCGGGGTAGCAAAGGCAGCGGTAGCGAACCTTGCTATCAGGAAAGCTTTCTAAACGCCTGGGACTCCGAAGAAGGCTGCCTTCGGGCAGCCTTTTCGTTTTACCAGACTTTGCGCCCTATGAACTCCCAGCCTGTCCTCGCCGCCAAGCCAATCAGGGTGCGCCGGGCGCCATATACACGCGCTGTGCCAGTCATCCCTGGACGCATCGCTCCGTCTCCATTCTCCACGTCTAAATTGAATACATAGAACTTGGGCGGTTGCTGCCCCTTGTATTGGGTCAAGTCGATCAGACCTGGAACAATCCCGGAGGCGGCGGGGGCAATTCCCGCGGTTCGTGCGTTGTGTTTGCGAAAGG
>JASHQK010000320.1 GCA_030039195.1 Candidatus Sulfotelmatobacter sp. | reverse complement strand
ATTCGATTGGCGGAGCACTGCCATCGCGCTGTGGAGCAGATTGTCTCGACCTTCTCTCGCATCGATATTCTCTGCAACAACGCCGGGATCGTCATCCGCAAAGATGTTCTGGCGCTCGAAGAGCGAGAGTGGGATGCAGTTCTCGATGTTGGCCTCAAGGGCGCGTATCTGATGTCGCGCGAGGCTGTCCCACATATGGTCCGCGGCGGAGGAGGTGTCATCATCAACACCGGTTCTGGATGGGCGCTGAAAGGTGGGCCAAATGCTGCCGCCTACTGCGCCGCCAAGGGGGGAATTCTGAATCTCACTCGCGCCATGGCCATTGATTTCGGCCATAACAACATTCGCGTCAATTGCGTGTGTCCCGGAGACATCGACACGCCCATGCTGGCCGGGGAATGCCGTCAACTGGGGGAAGATCCCGATGAATTTATGCGAGAGGCTGCTCATCGTCCACTGAAACGGATTGGCACGCCGGAAGACGTCGCCAATGCGGTCCTGTTCCTCGCTAGCGACATGGCGAAGTGGATCACCGGCGCGCATCTGGTGGTCGATGGTGGAGGCCTGGCCTAGCCACGCTCTGTCACCGAATAATGTGCGAACCACGGCATACTCCGTGTACGGCCAGGACGACTGCGCCGGGGACGTCGAACGTTGTCAACTTGCCGTCGGGACTACGCACGTCGTCATGGTGAACAAGGTCCCCACCGCGTTGGCAAGAAATGTTTCAAACTGCGGCACATGGTGTTTCATTTTCAGGACTGTCCCTTCAGGAATGTGCGCCAAGCGGAAGACCCTTTAACTGTGCCGGGTGGAACACTCCTTAACACACAAAACCTTTCGGTTTTACAAGGTCCCTCCGATGTGAGAGTTGTCGCATGCAACCGAGCACACGTATAGACATTAGTAATAAACTCGACCGAAACCTTGCAGGATGAGCTTGCCTTGTTTGCCGGCGTCGGGATCGTAGGCGTAATGCGTTACGGAACAGTTGTGCACCTCCCGGCTCTTGTCTGACTCGATCGACAGTGATCCTTGTTCCGAGAGCCTCTCCAATCGCTTGCGGAAGACCAGCACCACCACCGAATGGGACACGACCAGAACCGCCTCCCCTACCCTTTACCGCAGAAGATGTCAAGAGGTGCAACGAGTGCCGGCGCGGCGCGAGAGGGGCAAATGTATCGCGTTCGTTTTTCGTAACAGCTTTTCCACGATGACTCCCGTACTATGGCGGATTCCTCCCACCGAGTCTGAATAGCTCGACATTCTTGTTAGCGGTCGCACAGACGTGTAAAGAAAAAGGCCCTGCCAATCCAGCTGGGCCTTACCGGAGAGTGGTCCTGTTACGTCCCGTGGCGGCTCACTTCCCAACGTAAGTCTTGGGGCTGCCGACGCCGGTGCAAACATCCCAATTGACTACCGCGAGGTTTGCATCGTAGAAGCTGCAGAAGCCCGTGGTGATGTCGTTATAGTCCGCAGCGTAGGTGGCCGCGGTGCCGTAAGCGGTATAGATGGTGGTAAGCTCAGCGGCACTCGAAGCGGCAAAGTGACCGGCGCGATTCACGATGCCGGACCAGGTTGGCGAGGCGACACTGGTGCCGCCGTATACATACCAGCAGCAACCGCCTGAGGGGTTGTTGTCATAGACCCAGACCCCGGTGTTGGGGTTCGCGTCCGAGGAGACATCCGGCACGAAGCGATGACTCGCAGCCGGTAAGACGCTCTGGTAGGAGGGGCGAGGTTCGTAGAGGCTCAAGCCTCCGCCGCCGTCCTCCCACGCGGCCTCGGCGATAAAGTTTCCCAACGTGGCACCGCTATTCACTCTTCTGATGGTGGTGCCGCCGGCGGCAACGACATTCGTGGAAACACTTGGCCATTCTGTGCCTGACGTATCGCCGGTGGAGGCAAAGTAAACGATCCCGGAATGTACGAAATCCGAGTCATTGGAGGTTTCGGTCGAGAACTCACTTCCACCCCAGCTATTGGAGATCTCGCCACCACCCGCCGCCGCCACTAGCTTGGTGGCGCAGTCCTCGGCTACCAAAAGATCCGTAAGCGAATTCGAAGCCGCTTCCACCAGGAAGATCTTAGCTTTGGGCGACATGGCGTGGGCCATGTCGATATCCAGTGCCTGCTCTCCCTCCCATCCTGGATTGTTGCCCGGATCAGATCCCGCACAACCGCCTGTACCTCCAGCGAAAACGACTTTGAAGGTAGATGCAGTCACCGTTGGTAGACCGAACTGCGTCGAAAAGGCATTCAGATCCGCCATCGCAGTGGGATAGTCGTAGGCATCGACGATCCCGATGGCCTTGGTGCCTCCGGTGGGATTGGTTTTGAAGGTGTTGGGATTGCAGCCGGCTACCTTCGCAACCAGACCATAGAGACAGGCAATCGAAGCTGGTGTCTCGAAGGCGTAGCCGGGGAAAGGAGGCCCGGCCGGAGTCAACCCGGCGACATCGGGCAAGGCAAGTCCATTCGGTTCGGCCCCAAACTTCGCGCGGTCTGCGGGCACAAAAATTCGGGTGTTGGTATGCATGCGATACCCGATGTCCTCTGGGCGTTCAATACTGGAATCAGGAATCACCACTCTGCCTTTGTGGGCTAAGGAGCGTTCTTGTGCGGGCATCGAAATCGCGCTGCCTAATAGCAACGCGGCGGCAGCCGAAGACACAATCACTTGTCTCATTTGCACTTCCTCCTCTTTGCAGTAAGTTGGCTCACGTTCGTTAACGGTGGGGCTGCTCGCCAACGGGGGGCCCTCCTAATTTGGGAAAGGCTTCAGGCGAGAAGAATTTGGCCGGAATCTCCTTTTAGGTGCAAAAACGGCGCTGATCATACACCCATCCCGTTTTCGCCGATAGTGTGAAGGAATTTTCATACGGACCATCTCTGGAAAGAGATCGGGACTGGTCGGCCCCGGCTTGACCGCTGCTAACGGCTCCGAGATGAACCCGCACTGCCGAAATTTACCCCGATAGGTGCTGTGGGTCTTGCGCACCGGCGCGCGCCGTGGCATGGCCTGCCGGATCAAGCTGACCATCGAAGACTGCCTCTAATGCAGCCCTTTGGAGACCTGCTTGTTCAGGGCTGATACTTGCAGGGTAGGTTACGGCTGCCACCAGCATCAGCAGGTACACGACTGCGTACGTGTCTTTCGTCTTGCTTTTTGACTGAACAAGTGCCAGTTGTTTCGCAAGCTGAGCCCAAGCCCATTGCCGCACCGTCTCTTCAAGCTCGGGGACGAGACTCTCACGGGATTGAAGAACGCGCACAACGAGTTGAGTCAAGTACGGCGATAAGGGGTAGGCGTCCATCGCCGCATCCAGCATCAATCCGACTGGCTTCTTTTTCTCGACCTTCGGCCGCCATCCTTCCGGTAGCGCAGCTTCCTTCCTGAGTTGCGCTACGCGTGCTTCGTTCCAGTTTTCGTCGTCCAGCGTCTCCCATGTGCTGCCATAGCGAAGCACGTAGACGGTCCCGGCTGGTTCGGTTGATTTGGCTTTGCGGTATTTCGAGTGGAATGTTCCCTGACGTAAAGTGAGACCCTCATCGGTATGCCCTTGGGGCTTAATACCGAGAAGGCATAGAGAAGAGCGGTTATTGATCCGGCTAAAATGTAGCCGAATCTGTAGCCAGTAGGCCTTCAGCCTTTAAGTCCCTTGGAATGAAGACTGGCGGAGAGAGTGGGATTCTATTTCCGCCAAAATCAGAAACCGCAGCAATGATGGGAAAATCGTGTTATTCCCTTGCCATTGCTGACGTTTTGAATCTGGCTACGACGAAATCCGACGAAGTTGACGAAGTCCACAGCAGCCAAATTCGGAGGAATTATACGCGAAAAAAGTAACAAAATAGTAACAAGAAACAGCCGAAAACTGATT
>JASHQK010000319.1 GCA_030039195.1 Candidatus Sulfotelmatobacter sp. | reverse complement strand
TCCGTATAGGAAAGACGTTCAGGCGGTAGTACAAGTCCTCACGAAATTGCCGGTCTTCGATCATTTTCTCGAGATCGCGATTGGTCGCCGCCACCAGGCGCACATCGACTTTCTTGGTTCGCGTGCTGCCCAGGCGCTCGAATTCCCGCTCTTGCAGTGCCCGCAGGAGCTTTGGCTGGATCTCGATCGGAATATCTCCGACTTCGTCCAGAAATAAGGTGCCTTGATCGGCGAGTTCCAGGCGGCCGACTTTCTGGCTAATCGCACCCGTAAAGGCCCCGCGCTCGTGTCCGAACAGCTCGCTCTCCAGCAAGCCGGTTGGAATGGCGGCGCAATTCACCTTCACGAAAGTTCGATCCTTGCGCCGGCCCCGGTCATGAATCGCACGCGCGATCAACTCTTTACCGGTCCCGGTTTCGCCCAGCAACAGCACGGTGGAGTCGCTTGGGGCTACGGTGTCTACCAGCTGCAACACATGCCGCAGAACCGAACTTTGCCCGACAATCCCCTCAAAATCCATCTCGCCGCGAATCTCATCTTCGAGGTACAACTTCTCTTGCGCGAGCTTGTCTTTGAGTTCGGTGATCTCGCCATACGCAAGCGCATTCTCTACTGCGATTGCGACCTGATTGGCAACCAGCGAAAGGAAAACCACTTCTTCCTGGTCGAATGTGTTTTCCTCGTGACGGCCAACTGCCAACACTCCCAGGACCCGCTGGCGGCTGATCAATGGCACGTCGCAGAATGAATTCAGCCCCTCGGCTTTCGCCTTGTTGTACATTTCCGGTGGCAATTCCGCAGGATCGAGGCGGTTGATGACCATCGGGTTTCCAGTTCGAAACGCATCGCCGGGCATCGTACCGGCGACCGGCACCATAACCCCTTCCACAAAGATCCCTCGGCAGTCAGGAAAATCCAGAGCATGCACACACAGCGAATTGCCGTCGCCCTCTGCCAGCATGATCGCTGCCGCATCGGCCTCCATCACGTTCCGGATACTGGCCGAAATTGTGCGCAGCAGTTCTTTAAAGTCCAGGCTCGAAACCACCTGTGTGCTGAGATCGAGAATGAGCTTGAGCCGATCCTCGGCACGGTGCGACACATAGAAGTTCACTGCGGCGTCGATCGCAAGGGCAATCTGATCGGCGACTAGAGAAACAAACTGAAAGTCCTCGGCGTATGCGCCGGCCTCAGTCTTGCCAAACGTCAACAACCCAATACTGCGTTCGCCCCTTTTAAGAGGGAGGATACAACCGGAAACGACGCCGACCTCCGCCATTCTGCGCGCGTGATCCGCAAACTCAGCCTCCCGCGCCCAGTCATCGACCACTAGCGCCTCGCCGCGTTCGTGGACCAGTCGAAGCGGCCCGTCCAGCAAGGAAGACAACTCCAGCGGGCCCCGACTTTCGCGAACACCCGCGACATCAGTAAATTGCCAGGCCACCTCATTGGTTCCGTTTTTCAGGGACACCACTTGTAAGTAATCAAAAGGAACGATACCGCGTAGTTCGCGGATCAGGCGATCCGTTGCGGCATCACAATCACCGCAGGACGCGATGAAGTTTGCCGCCCGTAGCAAGCGTGTGTATCTCGCCACTTCGCTGCCTGTTGTCGGCCCAATCGCGCTGGTGGTCACCGCTATGGTCCCCCACATGCTCCGGATCTCGACATGGGCGCATATATGCCGAGCTTTTCCCGTATCTGATGAGCCTGACCGCCATTGGATGCGATTAATATGTCGCGGCCAATCGCCAATGCGTCGCAAAAAGCCTGACCGGTCAGGTGGCGATGCTTTTCGGCAGATGTCGACTGCGTTTTCAGTTTATCGATCAGCTTAACGATTCAGTCCCCGTTTGGCGGCCTTGCGGAGATCAGGCACACTCCGCTTCGGAGACTGACTATGGGACCTCAGCGTGTCGAGGCAACAACGCACCGGCGAGCACCGCCGGAATAATCGTCAGCAGAAATGTCAGGTGATACCACACTGGAAATTTGCTCCAAATGGCGATGTGCACAGGCAGGAACATTACAAGCACGACGCTGCCGACGATCAACGGCGCCCAGCTCCTCGATCGAGATATCCAAGCTGTTACGGCACCGGCCGCCGCTGAGGTCACGATCGCCATCAAAAGGCGTGCCCACTTCATGCCCAGCGTGAACTGCAGCGTATGCTCGGCAGCGGTGTAATTCGGCAGGCTGAGGCGAAGCATCCGGTTGATCACGGAGACGACGACCATCCACGTGAGCAGCCCGGCGAGACAGGCAAGAATAAAACGCTTCGTCACAAATCCCTCCTTTGCTTTAAGAATAATAGTATAATTAAACTAATGAAAGCTGAACTATATATTTTGGGCGTTCTGCACCGTGGCAACTTCCACCCTTACGAGATCAAGCGGCGTCTGACTCAAGCCATGATCGAGTGCTTTACGGATGTGGATGTCGGCACGCTCTACTACGCCGTGCGCCAGCTTGCCGAATCTGGACAATTAGCCGCGGTCGCGCACCAGCGCGTGGCTCGGGGCGGCATGCGTACGGTTTACCGCATTACTTCGCGCGGACGCGACCGCTTTCGTGAACTACTGCACACGCAATTTGCCGCCGAAGGCGACCTGAGAGAGACTCTTTACGGTCCCATGCTCTTCTTGCATCTCGCCGACCTCAACGTGGTCGCCCAGGCTCTGCGCACCCAAATCGACCGGCAGAATGCGCGGCTGGCGAAGATACGGAAATTGCATCGGCAATGGGTAGCGATGCTGCCCACCGGCAGCCGCCATCTGATGCAACACATGGCGGAGCAATGCCGCCTCGACCTGCGCTGGCTCCGCGCGGTACTTGCCGATGTGGAGGCCGGACGCATTCGCGATACGCCCGACCCGGCTCGCCTCGCAGCCAGGACCTGATCCTGTTACGACACAGCCAGTTCTTGGGCGGTCGGCCACCCTTCGATTCGCATGTCCCTGGGTTACGCTTCTCAATACGCCCTTGCGAACATGGCGACCTTATCCGCCTCCTTGCCCGTATAGACGCATTTACCTTTACCGCCGGGCTGGTCCATCGGGATGACGCGGATGGTCGCCTTCGTCTCTGCCTGGATCTTTTCTTCATCCTCGCGTGAGCCCGCCCACCAGCAGCGCACGAACCCCTGTTCGACGAACTCCTTCAGTTCGTCGTAGTTCTTCGCGTCGAACGTGTGCTCCTCGCGGAATTTCAGCGCGCGCTGATAAAGGCCCTGCTGGATCTGGTCCATCAGCCTCATAATGTGCTCGGTCAGGCCTGCCTGGGGAACAAAGCTCTTCGTTTTCTTCCCTTCGGACGCGGAGCCATCGAGCACTACCCGCTGCGCCAGAGCGACGCTCTGCTTTTGCACATCCTTCGGCCCGACCTCCATGCGCAGCGGCACGCCTTTCAGTTCCCATTCATTGAACTTGAACCCGGGTGTGAGATGGTCACGCGTGTCCAGATGGAAGCGGATCCGGCTGCGCCACTCTGCGGTGATCTTGTCGATCGCCTCCATCACCGTAGCCCTTTCAACATCGTTCTTGTAGATCGGTACGATCACGACTTGAATGGGCGCAAGCCTCGGCGGCACGACCAGCCCGTCGTCGTCGGAGTGCCCCATGATGGTGGCGCCGATCAGGCGCGTCGAGACGCCCCACGAGGTCGTCCACGCGTGCTGCACCTGGTTGTTCTTGTCGGCGTACTTGATGTCGAATGCTTTGGCGAAATTCTGCCCGAGATTGTGCGAGGTGCCAGCCTGGAGTGCGCGGCCGTCCTGCATCATCGCCTCGATCGCGTAGGAGCGCAGCGCACCGGCAAACTTCTCCTTCTCCGTCTTGAGGCCCCGCAGCACGGGCAACGCCATGTCCTTCTCGGCGAAGTCGGCGTAGACATCGTTTAGGATCATCAATGTTTCACGCTCGGCGTCGTCGTGATCCACGTGGACGGTGTGGCCCTCCTGCCACAGAAATTCGGTAGTACGCAGGAACGGACGCGTGCGCATCTCCCAACGCATCACGTTCGCCCACTGGTTGATGAGCAGGGGAAGGTCACGCCACGAACGCACCCACTTCGCGTAGAAATATCCGATGATCGTCTCGCTGGTGGGCCGAATGACGTAGGGTTCCGGCAGCTCCACGCCGCCAGCCCGCGTGACCTCGGCGACTTCCGGGGCAAAGCCCTCCACGTGCTCCGCTTCCTTCATCAGGAACGACTTCGGGATCAGCAGCGGGAAGTAAGCATTCACGTGACCGGTCGCTTTGATGCGCTCGTCGAGTCCACGCTGAATGGCCTCCCACAGCGCGTAGCCTGTCGGCTTGAAGACGATGCAGCCGCGTACAACCTCGGCGTAATCCGCCAAATCAGCCCCGCGAACGATATCCAGATACCACTGCGCGTAGTCCTTCGCGCGTGGAGTGATGCCCTCTTTCGCCATGCAGCAAGTGTACCCTTTCGGTTTCTTGTCGGAACCTGGCCGGCACAGGCGAGCGCATCAGCACTGCGGCAGTCGGCGGCAAGACAGGCATTGTAACTGTTCGAGCGATTCATCCCCATCCCTGCTGCCGCAGCCGCACAGTGACTTCGGGAGCAGGCCAAATAAGGAGTAAGCTCCTGGGAAGGGCAGAAGAAAGACCTCACGGAGTCAAAACAGGATCAAGCTAAATTTGAGGAGATCAATGAACAAGAAACATTCCCTTCGTTCCTTTGTTGCATTACTCGCTCTCTCGCTGTTCGCCACTTGCTCTTATGGCCAACAACGCGCGTTCGACTTTCTGATCACCGGCGCTCACATCGTCGATGGCACCGGAGCTCCCTGGTTTGTTGGCGATATCGGAATTGTTGGCGACCGGATTGCCGCCATGGGCGACCTGCACGACGCTTCGGCGAAGCAACGGATCAATGCCTCGGGCCTCGTCGTTGCGCCGGGTTTCATCGACGTGCAGGGCCAATCGGAATTCAATCTACTCGTGGACAATCGCGCAGCCAGCAAAATCACTCAGGGCGTAACCACGGAAATCACGGGCGAGGGTACCTCGATCGCTCCGCTGAATGATCGCTTGCTGGAAGATCTCAAAGACAGTGCCGACAAATACGGAGTCAAGCTGGACTGGCGATCGCTCGCTGAGTATCTCGACCGCCTCGATCGCGTCCATCCGGCGATCAATCTCGGCACATTTGTTGGCGCTGGCGGGATACGCACGTATGTCGTCGGCAAAGACAACCGTCCGGCCACGCCGGCGGAACTCGACCAGATGCGCCAACTGGTGGCGCAGGCGATGGAGCAAGGTGCTTTCGGCTTGAGTTCCGCGCTCGAATATGTGCCCGACGTGTTCGCGTCGACTGACGAACTCGTCGAGTTAGCCAAGGTCGCCAGTAGCTATGGCGGCGTCTACTTCACCCATCAACGGTCGGAATCGGACCGGATTTTTCCTTCGCTCGATGAAGTTTTCGCAATCGCGCAGCGCGCCCATATTTCGACCACGATCTGGCATCTGAAGACAGCTTATAAGGAGAACTGGGGCAAAATGCCTGAAGTCCTGCGCCGAATCGAAGCGGCGCGTGAGCGTGGCATCGACGTGGCAGCCAGCGTCTATCCCTACACGCGCGCCTCCAATGGCCTGGTGGCTTGCTTTCCGAACTGGGTCACCGAGGGTGGAACAGAGAAAATGCTGGAGCGGCTCAAAGATCCGGCTCAGCGCCCGCGCGTTCGCCAGGAAATGAACGAAGCCGACAACCGGTGGGAAAATGAGTGGCTCGGTTCCGGCGGGGGTGGCGGAGTCACGCTGATTCAGGTTCTCAATCCCGATCTGCGCAAGTATGAAGGGATGAACTTCGAAGAAATCGGAAAAGCCATGGGCAAAGATCCGGAAGATGCCGCGATCGATATTGCCATCGCCGATCACGGAAACAGTCAAGTGGTCATCGCCATCATGGAGGAAGCCGACGTCCGCGCCGCTGTCTCGAATCCCTTAGTGACTTATGGTTCCGATTCTGGCGCACAGGCTGAAGATGGCCCGCTCAGCACCACCAAAGCCCATCCCAGGGCCTTCGGGACATTCCCGCGCATTCTGGCCGAGTACGTGCGGTCGGAGCACACCATGCGGCTGGAAGAAGCCGTCCGCAAAATGACGTCGCAAGCGGCCAGCCGCGTCGGTATTACGGATCGCGGACTTCTGCGCCCCGGAATGTTTGCCGACATCGTGGTCTTCGATCCTCGGACCATCCGCGACGTTGCCACTTACGAATCACCGCTCAAATATTCCGTGGGAGTTAAAGATGTATTTGTGAATGGACAGCCCGTGGTGCGAAATGGCGAGATCACGAGCGAACGCCCAGGCAGAGCGTTGCGCGGCCCCGGATATAAGAGGCACGAATGATTCGTTTCCGCTTGTCACCGCGCCGGCCACGCGCCATGCGAATCTGTTCGCGGCTTAGGAAATCAAGCTGGCAATTCTGTCCTCAATCCGTCGCCGCCGCGAGATCAGGTGAGAAGGACGGCTTCTGTTTTTCAAAGCAAGACACGGAGAATCGCGATCAAGCCTCGACACCGGGGAGCTTCCGAAGATCGAATTTACGAGCTTCGTGTCTGGCAAAGTCGAGCATCCCTTGCTCACGATCGGAGAACATTGCAGGCCGATGATAGCCGGCCAGGAGTTCCGCAGTGCGCTCGCGGGCGCGGACAAGAATATCCGCCCCGTTGTCATCCACACTGTGAGCTGCCCGGTCGACCACCGCCGATGGGAAGTGCTGTTCGCCGCGAAAAAGAGCACGGGTCTCTTTCAGCTTCAGGAAGTCTCCATGCAGGCCGGTTTGCGCAAACATGGAAACTGCCAGTGAGTCCGTTCTTTGCTCAATACCCTGGATGAGGCGTTGAGCCGAGGCGATGGATTCCGCATCGATCACCAGTTTCTCAATGCTCTGACAACCCGTAAATTCCAACATGCCGGCGCCCGACATCATGTTGATTCCGGCCAGCGCGCCAAGTACCGCAGAGATGCTGCTTTCTGCCGCCGCCTGAGCATCAACGCATATGCCATCACCCGCGACAAGGTACCCGTGCGTCGGCAAACCGAGATGCTTACCGACTTGCGCGCAGCCCATATCGAGCATGGTTGTCTCAATCGCACCCATGGGGCATGTGCCAGTCCGCATGTCGAAGATCGCCGGCGCGCCACCCCACACAATGGGAGCTCCGGGAGATGCCAGCTGATGGATGGTGATTCCGCTGATGCATTCGGCCGCGTGTTGCACGATCGCGCCGGCCAGCGTGACCGGGGCAGTGGCGCCGGCCTGCGGCATACTGACGATCTCCGCGGGCACGCCAGCTCGGGCCAGATCAATCATGTTTTGCGAGGCGAACTCCGACCAGTTCAGAGGCGGCGATGGACAGACGTCGAAAACGGCCCGGGGCCTCTGGCGCAACGCCTCACTGACTCCGCTTTCGATGGCCAGCAGTTCGAGCAGTCGATGCAAACTTGGACCGGAAAATGCTCCCGTGACAACTGGCTTTGCCGAATACAACAGCACCAGCAGCAGGCGATACCAGTCGCCGATCTCGGCTGGCACGTCGTCGCATACTACCGCCGTGGACTGGGCGGCGTACTGCGGCAGCATCTCGGTAACTTGTACGAGTCGCACGAGGTCACAGGACTGCGCCGGGCGCGCCCGTTGCGTTTCCGAATCGAGAATCTTCAGACATGACGAGCCTGGATCATAGTGAACATCGTCGCCGCCATAATGCACCACCGGATTGCCCGCACGGTCGTACAGAAAAAACTCGTGGGGGACTGTCTCCAGCGCACGACGCGCCAAGGCTTCGGGAATGCGGACCACGTCGCCGGTGATGTGCGCACCTGCTGATTGCAAGAGATCGATGGCATAAGGAGCAACGCGAATACCGGGTTCGCGGATGAGTTGGAAGGCCTCATCGAGAATTCGTTCGATCAGCGATGAATCGAGCAGTTCAAGCTTTGGTCTCACAGGGGCACCGTAGAGGAATTCGGTTGAGCTTTAGCATCCATAAGGCTGCGCGCCAACGCGACGGCGGCCATGGCATCCTTGGCGTAGCCGTCGGCGCCAATCTCTTCGGCCCAGCGCCGCGTGACCGGGGCGCCTCCAACCATAACTTTGACCTGCGGTCTTAGGCCCGCCTTTTCAAGTTCCTCGATTACCGTCTTCTGATTGCGCATGGTAGTTGTCAGCAATGCGGAGACCCCTACAATGTCAGCCCTGAACTCGAGTGCTTTCGCAGCAAACGCTTGACCGGGAACATCCGGTCCCAGGTCATGCACCCGAAATCCGTGGGCCGCAAGCAGGGTTCCGACCAACTGCTTGCCGATTTCGTGAATGTCGCCCTTCGTTGTCCCCAGGACGACAACTCCTGCCGTCGGCCGGTTCATCCCCTGCTTACGTAATTCCAGATCCAGAACACCCATAGCGGCCTGCATGGCCTCGGCCGAGGCCATCAGGTCAGGAAGAAAAATCTGGTGTTTCGCGAATTGCTCACCCACCGCCTCGATCCCGGGAACGAAGCCTTCGCTGATGGCGGCCATCGGCGAGATGCCCTCTGAAAGAGCCTGTCTTGCCAGGTTTCGGGCGGTATCAGGCAGTCCATCGACAACACTCTGCCTCATCGCGGAAAGGGTCTCGAGTCGCATACTTTCACCAATGCGCTATATTTAGCGAAATTCCCAATATACCTGTCAGTGATTGGTGTCACTGCCGCGCGGCGGCAACGAGGCGTTGAGGCAACTCGCGACAAGCCTCAGTCCTTAAGGCGGATCAGTCAAACCGGCAATTTCTCGTGAGATCTCAGGCTGCAGCCAATGCTCGTGCAAGTTCGTTAACACCACGACGGATTTCCTTTACATCCAACGCAGCAAATCCTAGTTGTAGTCCCTCTCTCGCAAGTGTGCCATGGCTGTAACGATTGAGCGGAGTCACATCTACGTTGCGCTTCGCTGCGGCAACCGCTGCCGATTCGGCACCGATTCCTCGGCGCAGCCATCCCGCAGTCTGTAACCCCGCTTCGACCGGAGAAATTTCCAGCAAACCAGAGAGCCGCAAGCGAGTTTCTTCCAGCAACGCGGAGAGGCGCTCAGCGTAGACCTCGCGCATCCGACGCACATGACGCGCAAAGTGTCCTTCCATCATGAAATCGGCGAGCACAAGTTGCTCCAACAGTGGGACATGGCGGACGGTTAGCGATAGCGCGGCTTCAAAGTGATGAACTAGTCCAGCGGGAACCACAACGTAACCCAAGCGCAGCGCGGGAAACAAAACCTTGCTGAAGCTGCCGGCATAGAGAACCAGTTCGCTCTCGTCAAGGCCTTGCAGAGCCGGAATCGGTCGTCCTGAATAGCGGTACTCACTGTCGTAATCGTCTTCAAAGATCATGGCATGAGATTTTTTCGCCCACTCCAGGAGTTGGAGACGCCGCCCCAGGCTCATGGTGGTTCCCAGGGGAAACTGATGCCCGGGTGTGACATAGATCAACCGAACTTTTTGCGAATGCAGTTGAGGAAGCTTGATCCCCTGCTCATCCACACCTGCAGCCAGGATCTTCGCGCCGAATGACTGAAAGGCGAGTGCGGCACCGGGATATCCGGGATTCTCCACGCAGACATGATCTCCCGGCCTCAACAGGAGGCGGGCCGCAAGATCGAGCGCTTCCTGGACACCGGAGACCACTGCCACTTGCTCAGGGACACACCTCACGCCGCGCGACACGCTCAAATATTCCGCAATGGCGTGACGAAGAGGTCTGTATCCGAGCGGATCGCATCCTATCAGTTGCCGCGTTGAAATCCGTCGCAAGCAGCGCATCGTGATTTTTGTCCACAGTGTCATGGGGAAAAGATCCAATGCGGGAAGGTTGGCACGGAACGCGCGAATCGGCCGGTTCTCGTAACCGCTGAACAGTTTTGCTCTTCTCCCATAGTCTGAAACTACCGGTTGGCGATCTCTTTGCAGTGCGGCCTTTGTGGCTTGCCCGGATGCCACGTGGAGCAACTTTTCCGGCAGCACCCTGCTGACATACGTTCCCGAACCCACGCTGCCGTCGAGGTAGCCCTCGGACTTGAGTTGCTCGAAAGCATTGACAATCGTGCCGCGCGCCAAGCCGTACTGAACCGCCAAGTCGCGCGTGGACGGCAGCCGCATCGCGGCGCGCAAGCGCCCGCCCAGAATCTCGCCGCGTAAAGATTCACACAGCCAGCGATAGGCGGGCACATTCGGGCTGCGAGGCGGAAGAACGAGTTCGAACACGCCAGCTTGTTTGGGCATTTCCTATAAGTGGTACATACAATATATCGCAAAATGGCACTTGCGATTGATCCACTATCGTTCTAGCCTCAAACCTGCGGAGGGCTGGATGAACTTGGCTAATTGGTCGATCAGTATCGTTGCGATTGCCTGCAGTGGACTGCTTGGAACGCCTTTGGCATCGAGCCAAACCGACGCTTCAAATGCGGGACGCCAGAAGCAAGATCGCGCCCGCACGGTAATGTCCCACGCGCTGCCGGCGCTGGATGGTGGTCATCTGAAGGCATTCTTGCTGGAAGTCCGTTACGGCCCAGGAGAAGCGTCTTCGCCGCACAGCCACCCATGCGCGGTCATCGGCTTTGTAGTTGAAGGATCGCTACGAACGCAAGTGCAGGGCGAACCGGAGATGATTTACCACGAGGGTCAGAGCTTCTACGAGGCGCCTAACGGTGTCCATCTTGTCTCAGCGAACGCTAGTACCAGGGAACGGGCGAAATTTCTAGCGTATTTCATCTGTGATCGCGATACACCGCTCACTATTGATGTACCAGAACACGATGTGCCAGAAGATAACCACCCGAAAGGAGCATCACGATGAACCGGAAAGCCCAGGCTGTCCTGGATGGCAGGACGCCAAGCATCGGCGAAAAAGTGCGCGCCATAAATTGGGAGCGGGCGGGAATCCTTTATACGCGCATTGCGGTTGGTGCCGCTTTTCTCTCGGCAGTGGCTTCGCGTTTCGGATTGTGGGATCGGACGCTGGATCTCAAGCACTTTGCAAATTTCATCGAGTATGCGGCCGAGGTGAACTCGTTCCTGCCAAGAACAGCCATTCCTTGTGTAGCGGTCTTAGCCACGGTTTTCGAAACGTCGCTGGGAATCCTTTTGATCGTCGGACTGTGGCCTCGGTGGGTTTCGCTCGGAAGCGCCATTTTGCTCGCCATGTTTGGAACCGCTATGGCGATATCCTTCGGGCTGAAATCTCCAATGGACTATTCCGTTTTCTCTGCTTCCGGCGCATCCGTCTTGTTGGCCCTGAATGCTTTCCGTGGGAACAAATCCAAACTCGTCGAGTGAAAGAAGGTTAAACATGA
>JASHQK010000318.1 GCA_030039195.1 Candidatus Sulfotelmatobacter sp. | reverse complement strand
GCGACGGTGAGCAAGCCGAGAATGGCAACCGGTGCGGAAACCGGGTTGGAGTTTGAAATCAGCAATGCAAGCAGTGGGTGCATCCCCGGCGGAATTGGGACGTCCACCGGAGACAGGGACTTGAGATAGTAGATCACGCTGAACTGCTTGAGCACCGAGGGAAGGAAAGGATTGATCCCCTCCCAGATCAGGATCACGGCCGCCGGTGCGATGGGATTTCGAAAAAACATTCCCGCGACCAGAAAGAAAGCTCCGTACCCGATGCACGCGAGCACGGTGATTCCCACATAGGCGGCGGCGTGTTCGAGCCCGTGATTCTGATACAGGTAGAGATTCCGCACATTCGCGTTATAGGGCCACAAAAATGCCGCGGTCTGCAGGATTTCGCTGGTCACAAAAATCGTGCAGGTCGCAATCAACCCGGCCAGAAACTTTCCCGCCATGAGGACTTCGCGCCGCACCGGAGCCAGAAAGTAGAAATGAAGACTGCGATCGAGGACCTCGCCGCGGAACAGATTCATGAAAATTCCCAGGCAGCCAAAGAAGATAGCGAGGCGAAGAAAGAAAAACTGGAAGATGCCGGCGAAGACAGTTGCGTCCTGCACGAGATTGTTGCCCGGATCGAGGATTACGGTCTCGGCCTTTCCATCCACAAATTCCACGTAGAGCTCATGCTGCCCATCCGAATAGTTGTATTTCTCGTGGAGAATTTCCTCGATTTTCTGCGGGCCGGTCGGGCGATGCTCGGTCCAAATAAAGTGGAGATGCGGTTTGCCGACGATGGCGATTACTTCCTGAGTGGTCATACCTTTTTTAACGGCGAGCAGATCCTGGTAAGTGAGGGCTCTCCCGCCATGCTGCGCCATGCCTGCAACGCGGCTTTGGTTTCTCGAGACCGATGCGGCATAGGCCATGAACAGAAAAACAGGGAGCGCCGCGAGGACGTAAATCCAGAGTCCGCGCTTGGCGAAGAAGGTTTTCTTGATCTCCAGCCGCATCACCGCCTTGATTTGCCGCCACCAGACGCGTTTCATCGCACGACCTCTTCATTTCCGATCAAATACTCATAGACGGAAAGCACATCGTCGTCGGCCGGAGCGACCGATTCGATCTCGATGCCGTTCAAGGCCAGCTGGTTCAAGGCCAGATAAAAGTGATCAGAGTCGCGAGTCTTCACGAGCAGGCCTCGGCTGTCGTTGTGGATGGCCACTTCGATCGCAAGTTCCGATTCGATCATTTTCGCGGCCAGCTCCCGCGGGCGGGTGCAGCGGATCAGGATCTGTGTCGGATGCTCCTGAATCTCGCTGCGCACACTTTGAATCTGGCCCTCCGCCACAACGTATCCATTGCTGAGCAGGATCACCTGGTCGGAGATCACATCAACTTCGTGCAAAATGTGGCTCGAGATAATTACGTAGCAGCCCCTTTCCGCCGCGGCGCGAAACAACGCGATCATCTCCGATCGTGCCAGCGGATCCAGTCCATTCAGCGGTTCGTCGAGCACCAGTACTTTCGGATCGTGCGCCAGAGCCTGCGCCAGCCTGATTCTCTGCCGCATTCCTTTGCTGTAGCCGGCGATATTGCGCTTGGCATCCTCAACCAGATTGACGCGCTCGATCGCTTGCCAGGCCAGTCGTTCGGCGGTCTGTGAATCCCTTCCGGCTAACTGCAGGTAGGAATACAAGAACTGAAACCCGGTAAGCCCCTTCGGAAATGCGTCGAACTGCGTGGAATATCCGACGATTTTGAAAAGATTTTCCGGGTCGTCGGTCCGGTAGCCGAGCACCTGAATGCGGCCGCGCGTGGGTCTCACGAGCCCGGTCATCAGATTCATCAGCGTCGTCTTGCCCGACCCGTTGGGACCAACCAGGCTGGTGATGCCGGGAGGAATGGAGAGATTCACGCGGTTCACGCCCAGAATCTCGCCATAAAATTTCGAAACATCTTCAAACACGATGCGGTCGCTCACCGGACCACCTCGTAGGCGCGCACTTTGCGCACCAGCAGAGCCACGCAGATCGCGCAATACACAAGCAAGGCAATCCAGGCAGCGCCGACGGAAATCGCGTGGTCTGGTTCCACCCGAAACAGCGCATTCCACACCGTCCCCATCAGCATGCCGATGTTCATGAAGAAGCCGGAATTCGTACGCAGCACCGCATTAATCGCTTCGCCGAAACCGGCGCCAAAGAACATCACCGCCAGCAGTAGTGCGCCGGCCACGATTCGCCACTTCACCCATGCGGAGAGCGCCATGGCCAGCAGCGACAAGATCGCAATCCAGATCACCGAACCGAGAAACAGGCTTCCGCCAATCCACAAATTGTTCCAAGTCCAGCGCGGCCCGGCAAAGCCGGCCTGGATTGCGAACAGCACCAAGCCCGGAACCCATGTGATCTCGGAAAGCGTAATTCCTAGCACCGAACCTTTTCCCAGCAGATATTCGGCGCGCGAAAACGGGCGGCAGAAATAGAGCGGCAGCGCGCCATTGGCGAGATCCGGCGAAATCAGTCCCGGCCCCACAAACGCCGTCAGCAGAAAAGCCAGGACTCCCTGCACACTAAGGAAATGAAAAAAGAATGTGTTGTCGATCGAGATCATCCCTTGGGCTACTCCCAGCTGTGCCAGGAAGCCCGCGTTATGCGCCAGATAGATAAAGGCGAGACACAGCAGCGGATAAAAGAAGCAGATCGTAAACAGCACCGTCTGCAACTTGGAGCGAAACAGATTTCGCCGGGCATACCGAAACAGGACCAACCAACGTGTCCAGGTTGCCGTCAGCGCTCCGGTGTACGGCTTGTAGCTGCGCCGGTAAACTGCCATCAGTCTTCTGCGCTCCTCTGTGCCCTTTGTGGTTGATTCACACGTCCATCGCTTTCAGAAAAATGTCTTCCAGCGTGTCGCGACGGAAATTCAGCCGCCGGATGCGTACCTGTTGTTCCGCGGCTGCTCGAAACACATCCCGGGTTTCGATGCCGTCGGCGAGAACAATTTTGATGCGATTTGCCGTCACCGCGCACTCGCAGCCCAGTCCTGCGATGGCTTTTGTGAAATCGCCGTTCGCGCCATAAGTTTCCAGTTCAAGAAATCTGCGGTTGGCGCGCCGCTCCTCGTTCAGATCGGAGTAATGCGCAATCTGGCCCTGCTTTAGGATCAGAACTTCCTCGCATGTATCTTCCACGTCGCGCAGCAGGTGCGAGGACATGAGAATCCGCATCTCGCCCGTATCGCGAATCTCTCGAATCATGCGGATCATGCGCTGGCGCGCTGAAGGATCCAAGCCATTCGTGGGTTCATCGAGAATCAAGAGCTTCGGCCCGTGCACGATGGCCTGCGCCAGCTTCGCCAGTTGCTTCATGCCCAGCGAATAGGTTCCTAACTGACGATAGCGGGCCTCGGCCAGACCGACATAAAAAAGCGCCTCGTGCGCCCGCTCCAGGGAAACTGCTGATGGCAATCCCGAAAGTTCGCCCATCATCTGCACGAACGAAACCGCACTCATTTTCGAAATAAATGCGTCATTCTCCGGCATATAGCCGACCAGACCGCGAATGCTGCGCGTTTCAGTTCCTATGTCGCGACCGAACACGCGCGCTGAACCTGCGGAGGTTTTGTAGAAGCCGAGGAGAGTATTGATGAGTGTGGACTTGCCGGCGCCGTTCGGCCCCAGCAATCCGATCGAGCGTCCGCGCAATTCGGCCGTAAGGCCGCGGAGGATATCGCGCTTGCCGAAGCGAACCGACAACCCCTGCAGCTGGATAATCGGCGCGCTCGGAGCAGCAGGCGTCGCTTCGATCACGCCGTCCGCCGCTCCGGTTTGTGCCGTTGTGCTCACTGCGTTGGCGAACCTTGCGTTGGCGAATCTGAAGCTGTCAATGCTCTGCCCAGAAACATCTGCGGGAGGAATGGCCCATTATGCCCCATCGTCAACAGAGTGCCCAGATCGAAACCCATAAATCCCGTGTTGCTCGCGACCACGATCCGGTCGGGCTGGCCGTAGCCATAGATCAGGCCGGGAGCGGAGTTGGCGACGAGCGCGTCCACAGACTGCCGCTGTTGCGCGGTCAACACTCCGCTCGACTTCAACTGCTGTGCGACCGGACCGACGACCGGGCCGATGTTGTGATAGAAAATGCCGGAAAAGTTCGTATAGCCATCGGTCGGCAGCAGAGCCTGGAACGTGGAGGAATGCGTCAGCGTGTTGCCAGACTCACGCGTCTGGATCGCCTGCGAGATCGTGCCCATATCCGGAGCCGCGACCAGATAGCTGTCGACGAACGTGTAGTAGATCTCCGCCGTCGATCCGGAGGCGCTCTTCGCATTCGACGCGCTGATGGAGTAATAAATCTGCGAACCCACCTTCTGCTGGGTCAACTGCAGGGAGTTGCCGCTGGCGTTGTCGCGATTGAAAGCGTCCACCATCTTGGCGATCGTCGATTGCAGCGTGGTGGGATCATAGACCTCGAAAATCAGCTTCCAGCGCGGCGTTGGAACCATGGGCCCATCAAAGGCCATGGTCACTTCTCCGCCGAGCGGAGCTGCGATGTCGTTCAGCACGTTCACGCCGCTCTTTGCCTCAAATTCATTCAGGTGCTCGCTGAAGTTGGCGTCGCTGCTGCCAATCATCTGAAAAATCTCTTCCATGATGCTTCTCGGATTCTTGACCACCACCGAAGTCACCATGCTGGCATCCGGCGAAACGAATTCCAGTGAACCCATGGCGGCCGGCGCAGCCAGCCACGACGCGACTCCCTGCCGTTCCGAAGCAAAAGTCAGGTCGGCCTGACTTTCCGTCTTCCCGCCCACATCGCGATGCTCCATCGTCAAATATCGAACATCGCCGATCCCGGCCGGCAATTCATGGCCGTTGTTTACCTGTACGTTATGCGAGACGATTTGTTCCATATCGGCGCAGAAAAGCCACTCCACGCCTTGCTGATACGAATTCGTGATCTGCTGGTAAAAAGGCGTGCCCGCAAAACCGCCGCTCGCGCCCTGAGTGCGCTCGACAGCGCGCTGCAATTCGGCAGCATCGGGGCTGGCGATCAGAAGATCTTTGTCCAGATAAACGAAAAGCGGATGTCCAGCAGCCGGCGTAATCGCCCCCGAATTATGAACGACTTGCAACGCAGTCTCCGACGGATTGGAAGTAAGCTGGCGATTTTCTTTCTGTAGAAAATCTTCCAGCCCATCCTGCCGCACTCTCGCCAGCACGACCGCCGCACTGTAATTGTTGCCACTCTTGGCGACAGCGATCGCAATTTCGTCTCCCAGATAGCTGCTGAACGTCTTGAACTGATTCAACACGTCCTGCAGCTTGGGTCCGTTCCCTTTCTGCTGTTGCGCCCACCAGTTGCGCAGTTCGGGACTCTTCTGCAGGCGGTCCTCGAATAGCTGACTGGCTTCTCCCAAAGTATTGGTCAGGTTTGGAATGGCTGCGTAAAACACGGTGTTCTCGGGAAGATAGGGCAGCAGATCAGAGGTGTAGCGCAAGCCGGGACTCGGAATCGCCGCAAACTGTTTCTGCAGAATCGAAAACTCTCCCAGCAGCGCCATGTACCTCGCCGCATTCCGGCTCCATGCAATGTCATTCTGAATGGGAACCTTGGCCACGCTCGGGTTCGAGGTTGCTTCCTGGCCGCCTTGCAGTTCCGAAGTGCTGTCGCCGTATTCGACATGCACCACACCTTCGATCACGGCCACGCGTGAGCCCTTGATTCCATGGTTCACCGAGAAGATCGTCCCCTTCACCGAGACCAGGCCATCGTCGGTTGCCACGAACAGCCGCCCGGACCGTTGCTTGGCGGCTTGCACGATAATCTGTCCTTGATCGAGGTGGATCGTCGTACCCTCCCATCCACGAGACAGCGAAAGATCCGATCGTTCCCCCATTTCAACCAGAGAACCGTCAACCAACCGCACCATGGCGGTTGATCCCTTGGCAGTCCGGATTTCGTCGCCATTGCCGATTTCATAACCCGCGGGAATCAGGCGCGTTTCTGAACCACTCACGGCATAGAGCGAACCATCCACCGCCTGAACTGCGCCGCGAACCGAGTGTTGGCCGGGGAATGATCCGTTGCGCCACGAGAGCACGGCAAAAGTCACTGCCGCGACTGCGGCCACACCCAGGGCAAACTGCAATACCGGCCATGTACTGCGCCGCTTCGTTTCGAACTGCCAAACCCGCTGCGGTTCACCTTGGCGGGCGCGCTCCAACGCATGACGGCAAGCCACGCATGCATGGATATGATCTTCAAAGAGTAATGCACGCGCCGGAGCAAGCTGCTTCGCCACATAGGCGGGAATCAAACCTTGAAAATCTTCACAGCCGCGCAGTGTATGCGTGCGCGGGTCTGCTGCGGGCGATCCGGCCATTGCACTCCAGACCCGCTCAGCCGCCTGCGCAACAACTTTGTCATCGACATGTTCGTTCCGAATCTTCGACAGCAGACTTTCGAATCTCTCGTCCTTCATGACCGGTCTCCTAAGTACGCTCCTAGCTCTTTTCGTAGCTGTTGGCGGGTACGGTGGACAATGACCGCGACCAGCACCTGGGAAATGCCCAGCATCCGCGCGATCTCGGGATTGCTCAGGCCCTCCAGAAATCGCAAGGCGAAAATTTCTGCCGGACGCGGCTTCAGTTGCGCCAGCGCGCGCGCCAGCGCCTGCCGCAGTTCGCCGTCATCGTGAGCGGAATGATCCATCGGCTCAAGAACCTCTTCCAGATCCGTCGATCTCCTGAGCCGGATCACATCCAGAGCGGCATTGATCGCTGCCCGGCGCAGGTAGCTTTCCGCATTCTCCATCGCCTCCAACTGCTCCGGCTTGCGCAGCAGACGCAGAAAGACGGTCTGCAGCACGTCTTCGGCGTCGGCCGCGTTGCCGGTGATCCGATACGCGGTCCGAAACACCAAGCCGTGGTGGGCGCGAAACGTTCGTTCTAGCTCGCCGGGAATCGCGATGGCCGCTTCTTCCTCTCTCAATACGCTTTGCAGGTTACGCCTCCCGTACCTCGCTTTACACAACTAAAGACGGCTGCCTCGGCAAATTCTTACAGCGTTTCTAAGAGCTTGTTTTCCGAAGGTTAAGAGGGGATATTGAAAAACCTAGCGCGCAGGAACAGGAGAAAAGGAAACTACCGCTATTGGGGAGGTTGTTGCGGAGTGCGCGTTTGATTCAGTCCCGGGTTGTTCTGTTGCTGGAGCTGCAACTGGCGCTGCTGCATTTCCTGCAGCAGCTCCTGCGGGGTCTTTACGCCGGGCTGATTTTGCTGCTGATCGTCGGCCGTCGGCTGGTCGGCACTCTGGTCGACGTTGCTATTGTCCTCGACAGGCTGAGCGTTATCGGCATCGTTCGTGTCATCCGACGACGTGTCAGCCTGGCTCTGATCGGCATTCGCCGCCTGAGTCACAGGCTGGGCCGCCTCCGCACGATTCGCCATCTCGGAAGCGCTGCGTGGGACCAGTACCACACGGGTCAGGGCCTGCGGATCGTCTGGTGAGCCGAGCAGCACAAAGTTGAACCGCGATCCATTCAGCAGCTCCGACATGACCTCCTGTGCCGGGCCGGGCCCGAGATTAGTGACAACGCGCTCCTTAGCGTCGGGAACATCGATTTCCGCGCCGGTTTGTTTGCGCACCGCGCGCAAAATATCGCCCAGCGTCGAATTCGGAGCCACGATGGTTAATTGACCATGTTCATAGGTCACGCGCGGAGGCACGGGCGCAATCGAATCCAGAGGAATCTGCTGAATCGGACCGGTCGGACCCGAGGGCAAGGGAGGCAGCTGCGGCTGCACTTTTTTCGCCCGCTGATGATGTTTCACTTGTGTCGTCGCCGTGTCAGCGGCAAAAACGCTTCCCAGGCATAGAACCAGAACCCCGACGAGTCTCATGATCTTCAAGCCGGTGCTCACTGGTTCATCCTCCGAGGATTTCAATTTCGGGGCACTGCAGGACGGCCTCTCCCTTAATTTTATCACTGCCAGCACGAATCGGAAGTGCGGGTCGACTTTCTTCTCAAGAAGAACGCAGAGCGATCCTGGTCTTGCATCGCGAGCGAAATTCAATCTCCGTGTCTTTCGAACTACTGTAAAATCCTGATGGGTGATTTTTCGACCCTCAATTACACTAGCGCTGTTTCAAGTTCCTGAAACCAAAGCGAAAATGCCATGCCAAGGGCCCCCGATTGGTTCCGCTACTCCTTTCTATGGCTGGTTCTGGCTCTGGCTTTCAGCTTTCCTGTGTTCGCGCAGAGCTGCCAGGGCTCAGAAGATCTCGACGATGTCACGCGTGCCGCCATCACCTCCGCCGCTCAACGCGATTTTGACATGGCAGCGAAGGGCGACGTCGCCTCGCTCCGGCAAGATGCCATCGCCAGCCTGGCCGCAAATTTCTCGCCCATCGAAGTGACTGTCAAGGATCACCAGGCCGATCTCAGCGGCGCGCAAGCGACCGTCAATTCCGTGTTTTTCCTCGAAGCCGATGGCACTGCGCCTTTGCCTCACGCCGAGTTTTACTGCGGGGTCTTTGGCAAGAACGGCCAGACTCGCGACAGCGCCATTTTCGATTTCTATAATCTTCCGCCGGGAAAATACGGTGTGGCCTTGCTCGACACCACTTCGGCGAAAGGCAAAACGAACTTCTCTCTGATTTTTCAGCAGGAGAAAACGGACTGGAAATTAGGGGGCCTTTATATCAAGAACGCAGAAGTTTCCGGACACGATGCGGACTGGTTTGCCGCTCAGGCCCGCGCTTACAAGGCCAAAGGACAATTGCATAACGAGTGGCTCTATTACCTGGAAGCGCGAAGCCTCGTCTCTCCTCTTTCGTTCATGGATACGCTAGGGGTCGATAAACTCTACAACGAGTTCCAGAACGATAAACCGGCGGACTTTCCCGGCGACGGCCAAACCGCCGCGCTGAATGCAGGAACGGAAACCTATAAACTGCGGGCAATTTACCCGCAGGCGGCAGGCAACGATCTCGACCTGGTCGTGAAATATGAGTCGGCAGACGTTTCGAATTCCAATCTTGCCTATGCCAGCAATATGGCCGTCATCAAAGCTCTGGTGGCGAGGTATCCGGAACTGAGAGATGGCTTCGCCGCGGTGGTGGCGCGCGCCGTTGATACGAGCGGTCGCGACTATGGCACGCTGCTGGCCATGAAAGAGATCAAATAACCAAGTAGAATTGCTGCACCGGACGATGGACAGGGGCTGAGATTAACGATCGCCTTCCGGAGGTCTTCCGTGAGCAACCTCGTTCGCCTCCTTTGTTTTGTTCTATGCCTGGCAGTGGTTACGGGCAGCACACAGGAATCTGCGAAGCCTACACCCGCGCCCTCGCAGGCAGATATTGAAGATCGCTTGCTCAATGGCGATTCGAGATCGGTCGCGTGGGCAGCGCATGACGCTCTCGCTGCGCATGACCAGGTTCTCGTGCCAGCGCTGCTCGATTTTGCCGCGCGCTGGCAACCGCTTCCGAAGGCCGCGCCAGAGACCTCTCTGGCCAGTGACCAACTCGATCAGCGCGATGCCGCGGCCGCCGTGCTCGACGCGCTCATTCAGCTGCACGCTTCAGTTCCGGCCGATACTCTACGCACTCTCGTATCGGACTTTCCTAATTATGTGGCGATTCTCCTGCCCCGGCTTCCGTTGGAACAGTCGCAAGCGCTCAATCTGGAGTTGTACCACTCGAAACCCGGCAAGCTAGCCGAGCACAATCTGCAGTATGTGAGCGCAGCTTTGCTGGCGCAGGCTCCTCCTGCGGGATTCGTCGCCGATCTATTCACGGGAATTCACAATCGCGCAACGATCACGATTACGAAGCCAGGGTCGCCGGTTGTCACCGAACTGCGAGGGGGAACCGCAGGGTGCTGTCTCGCAGATAGTCCGCGCCCGGATTGGCCGCAATTTGGTATATACGAGTTGTCTACGGGCAAGATTGGTGAATCGTTTTCGATTCTTTCCCGCCCAGATGCCGTTTACGCCAGCCGATCCGAGACCACGCATTACCGGGCGGACAATTGCGATAACTTCACGTTTCTTGTCTTGGGTCCGGAAGAAAGGCGTCAATTTCTTGCGCGGATGTTGCGCATTGACCCGGACGCAATTGGCTGGAAAGTGGAAACGACCGACACGATCGCGTTCCGTTCGCAACCGCAATTCCAGCGCGAACTTCTCCGATTCGTCGCGTCCGAACAGAAAAAATATCGCGAGACCGGATCTGCGCTGGTCGCCAGAAATCTGATGACCGTCTCTGAACAGCAGGATGCGATTCCTGCTCTCGACCTGGATCTCAAAGACCAGCGGGCCCCGGATTCTCCGCCGCTCGTGCAGCCGGCCGAACTTCCGCCGCATATCCTTTGGCCGAAGAATCCGTGAGCAGGCAGGGCCAGATCCGTGTTCATCGCCCGATTGTGCTTCCGCGAACCTGTTCGAGGGTGCACTCTTTCGGGTCCTTATCTTCCCGCAATCCTAGAAACACCGGCGCGCGCAGCTTCGGTCCGGTACCCTCACTCGTCCCGTGCGTCCACTCGTTGTATTCCACCTGAGCCACGAGCTCCGGTTTGACCCAATAGGTTTTTCGCAGCGCTTCCACTTCCCCGTAAAACGGATTCTTCTTCGTCTCCCGCTTTTTCAGTTCATCCCAGATCGCGGCCAGAGAATTCTGATCAAATCCGCTGCCCACTTGACCCGCGTGGATGAGCCGCTGCTTCTCGTCATAGAGCCCGAGCACGAGCGAGCCGAAATGCGCGCGGCTGCCTTCGGGTTCCGTGTAGCCTCCCACCACGCACTCGATTTCGTGGCGAATCTTGATCTTCAACCACTCCCGCGAGCGGCGTTCTTCGTAGCAACTCGCGCGCCGCTTGGCGAGAATTCCTTCCAGACGCTTCTCTTTGGCGATGTCAAACAGGGCCTTGCCCTGCTCTTCGTAATGATCGGAATAGCGCAGCGAATCGCCGACGGCGAGTATCGAAGCTAACTTGCGTTTGCGTTCTTCCAGCGGCACGCGGCGCCAGTCATAGCCATCGAGATAAATCAGATCAAAGGCGTAGTAAAGGACGGGCACATCCAGATTCGGGGCAGCGCGCTTCACGGCAGAACGAAATCCGGTGCGCTGTTGCATCAGGCTGAAGGAGGATCGGCCGTCCGCATCGAGTGCCACCACTTCGCCGTCTAAGATCGCCTGCTTCGCCCTGACGAATCGCGGCAAGTCCTTCAACTCCGGATAACGCGGCGTGAGATCGTTCTGGTTGCGCGAGACCAGCCGTGCTTTGCCCTTTTCGATGAACGTGATGGCGCGGTAACCGTCCCATTTGATTTCAAACAGCCAGTCTTTGCCGTCGAAGGGCGAATCGATCGATTCGGCGAGCATGGGATGGATGGCTGTCGGCATGGGACGCTTGACGGGAGATCCGGCGCTTTCTTCTTGAGCCTGGGTGCCCCACTTCTCGCCGCTTTTGCGAGAGGTGAGGATCTTCGTAGCGTATGCTCCATGCTCCGGAGCTTGCCCTGAGCGAAGCCGAAGGGTGTCCTCTGTGGTTCTTGTTTGTTTATTCTTCCCGGCGGTCTCGACGGTTTTGTTTTTTTGCTTTTGAAGTTTTTTTTTCTGATCGAGTCTGGCCACGGCGTCGGCCAGCCAGGCGGCTTTCAATTTCCCGCGCGATGCGGGACGGCTGCTGGTCCACTCCTTCGACCGAGCATCTCCGGCAATTTCGTCCATGCTCTTACCGCTGAGCGCCGATTCGTCGATCTCACCAGCGTCGTAACCGTCAACGGCAGAGTCGTCGTGTTTCTTGATCATTAACCATTCGGTACCCTTGCTTCCGGGACGCCGCGAGCGCATCTTCACGAGCGCGAAATCTCCGTTGAGGCGCTTGCCGTGCAAGCGAAATTTCAAGTCGCCCTTGGCCAGCATCGTACGAGCCTCTTCATCGCTTCCCGGCACGTATTTGCCTTCGACGGGAACGGGCGAGAGCGGCTGCCAGGTGCCGACATCCCATACCATGACGCTGCCCGCGCCGTAGTTACCTTCAGGAATGTTGCCTTCGAAATCGAAATAGGAAACCGGATGATCTTCGACCTGCATGGCGAGGCGCTTATCAGCGGGATCGAGCGACGGGCCTTTGGGCACGGCCCACGATTTCAGCACGCCATCGAGTTCCAGGCGAAAGTCATAGTGCAGTCGCGTGGCGTCGTGCTTCTGCACCACGAATCGATGGCCGGATTTCGTGGCGACTTCCGGAGGAGGCTCAGGAGTCTCTTCAAACCTGCGCTTTCGTTTGTATTCCTCAAGGGCCATGGGATCTCGCAGCCAATTCTAGCAATTGGATGCACGCAGTGCGCTGATCGGTGAACTGAGCGGTCAAGCAGACAGCGGCTATAATCGGCGTTCGAGGACGGCTTTGATGGAGTTGCGTCTTGAAAGGGGCGGCCTTAGAGGCCGTCCACAAAGCAAGCCTTCCTTTAAGCGGCTTTAGCCGCCGGGTCATGAAGCGCGAATTTCCCGAGCAGCCGATCATTGGAGTGGGCGCGATCATCATCGAGGACGGGCGTGTCCTGCTGGTGAAGCGCGCGCATCCGCCAATTGCAGGGCAATGGTCGATTCCCGGAGGAGCGCTGGAGGTTGGTGAGCTGGTTCGCGAGGCGGCGGTGCGGGAAGCGCGGGAAGAAACCGGGTTGATGGTCGAGCCGGGAGAACTGCTGGGCGTGTTTGATCGGGTGCTGCGGAATGCAGAGCAGCGCGTGCAATATCACTACGTGCTGATCGATTTTCTATGCAAGCCGGTTGGAGGCGAGCTCTGCGCCGCGAGCGACGCCGCCGAAGTCCGCTGGTTCACGCGGGAAGAATTGCCGGCGTTGAATCTGGCGGAGGACACACACGAAGTAATTCTGCAGGGGTTCGGGAAGGTGTAGCTCGCCGCTCGGACGGGACGGCGCCTCAGTCGCTAAAGCGTAGCTCTATTTCGGACCGGCGTATCGGCACGAGTGGAACTCGTGCCCTTCCCCAATTCTCAGGAAACGCCTTCCACGATGCGTACATCGCGCTCGACGGCACCTTCGAGGATCTTTCGAGCCGCCTGATATGCAGGACTCTCATAGGCCGCGATCGCTTTCGCGGGACTGTCAAATTCGATCACGATGGATCGTTCCTTGATTCCGGCCTCGAAGGCTTGCAGGGCCGTTCCGCGAGTCAGAAAACGTCCACCGGCAGCCAGGATTGCGGGTCCGGGCAGCTTGGCGTATTCCGCGAGCGCAGCGGGATTCGAAACCGACCGATAGAAGCTGATCCAGTAGCCTTTGGCCATGATGCCTCCCATGTTCTGCGATCCTCAGTTTAACCCCTTATGCGGAGTTCAGCGCGGACTCCTCGGGCGCGAAAGCGCGATGCGGTTCTTGCACGCCGCATCGGTACGAGCGCACATCGTGCGCTTCCCGATTTTGTAGTGTTGTTACAGCAATGAGGGTCCGCCTCGCGAAAGAACATTATCGCAAACCGTGGCGATATCTTCCCACGCCATCCAATGAGGCCTGAGATCGTAAGCGCCATGCGCAGCATAAAATCTGCGAGCGGGCTCATTCGCGGGATCGACGTCGACGCAGATGAAGCGTGCGTCTTGAGTTGCAAACCACTCCGCGAGTTTTTTCAGGAGTCCGGACCCGATCTTCTGGTCGCGATACGCCGAACCCACGGAAATCCACTCCAGCTCGCCGTCGCAACCGAAACGGCGCGTGAGGTGGCCGGCGATCAAGCCGACGATTTCTTCGCCATCTGCACAAACAAATCCCGCTCGCGAAGCCCGCGCATGTTTGGGATTAAGTTGCCCGCACAAGTAGAGCTGGATCCGTTCACGCCAGTATTCCTCCGAGCCCCAGTCCTGGGCGCGAAGGCGCGCCATTGCGGGGACATCAGAGAGTTCGGCTTGCCGGTAGAGCATCAAGGTGTTCGCGACTTTTGTCTTGGGAACAGCTTATGCGGATTCCCCTGTGCCAGGAACTTCGTTGTCTTCCCACTCCGCGCTGCAGGCGCGGCAGCGCCAGCCGTCGCGATGGAAGGGAATCGGCACGTTCACGGCCATGCTCAGATACGCCGCAGGATCGAGTTCCTGGTAGGTCACGTCCAGCGAGTTGCACTTGGGACAGCGCGGTTGTTCGTACAGCCCCACGCCGTGCACGTAGAGGCCCTCGAGGATGGGCTGATCGAGAAGCTGTCGCGCTTTCTCGGCATCTTCCGGCTTTACACACAGCTTCACTCCGCCGACGAAATTGGAGATGAACCAGTCCAGGCGAACGAGATTTTCGTCGCGCAGGAAGCATTCGATACCGGCCGACTCCAGGCTGCCCTTGGCCAATAGTGCTTCGGGCAAATCGCGGAATTGGCGGATGGTCACCAGCGTGCGCAAATCTAATGCCTGACGTGGCTCAGGCTGCTCGTCGGGAAATTCCAGATCGCGGCGATCGAGCTCGTCTTCCAGCGCCTCCCAGGCGGTTTCGGTGAGCGACTCGGCATGGCGCGCCAGATGCTGCAGCTCGTCATCCGTCATGGCGGCGTAGGTTTTGGCCAGGCGGATTCGCTCCTCGGATTGCTCAAGATTGGACACCAGGCCAGAATACGCGGTTGCGCTGGGGGTGCCAAGTTTCGCGGGGAAATTGGTGGACCTGGTCGGGATCGAACTTGAGGCTCCTGCGCGGCGTCTGAGCCGCGCGCCGACTTCCTGAGCGTAGCGAAGGACCTCTTGACCTTTTGGCCTTTGGGAGTTGGTGGACCTGGTCGGGATCGAACCGACGACCTCTTCCATGCCATTTCCCTCAACGAATTGTAGCGACTCGACAGCGAGCGAGAGCGAGTGACACCAAGAGGGCAGTGTTCATGTGGTTCGGCCCATGTTCGCTGCCCTTCACCTGTACGCGAGCGACACCGCGCGAGCGCACTCGACACGGGCAGGGATCGAAGGGTTACGACACAATCCGCGACACAAGAATCGAAATGGCCCGAGGCCAGGGACGGATCCCTGAGTTGTCCGGCAGTGAGGGTACAGAGCGACGGAGACGCCCTTCCTCCCGAATGAGGTGTCCCAATTGTTTTTTGGTTTTGGGATAAAGTATTGTTTGTCGCGCTCCCGGCGGCGCCGAGTGGCTGTATTCGATGCTTCTTTCCAAGACAGAAGCGGAAGGCATAGAAGCTAGTCCTTCCGTTTCCGCAGAGCATCGATTGCATCCCAGTGACGGTCTCACTTCTCCATCCGTTCCGAAATGATGTCGAAGTTGACGTAGGTGAAGGTCGCCACATTCGGAGAAATCTCATAGTGCAGAGTGTTTCCGTTCTGCATCATGCAAGGTTCTGGAG
>JASHQK010000317.1 GCA_030039195.1 Candidatus Sulfotelmatobacter sp. | reverse complement strand
GGTTTCAACCGTGCTTCCGGAAGTGCCGGTCACGGTGATGGGGTACGTACCAGCAACCGTGGACGAGGCCACCGTGATGCTCATGGTTGAAGTTCCGGCGCCGGTGATCGACGTCGGGCTGAAGGTGATGGTTACACCCGAGGGCTGGCCACTTGCGGACAATGCGATGCTCGAGTCAAAGCCATCCGACACCGTGCTCGTGATGGTGGAACTTCCCGCTCCGCCTTGCGCGACTGAAACGGATGCGGGCGAGGCCGAGAGGCTGAAACCCGGGGTCGAAGAACTACCCGCAAGCGCGTTGAGCAGGCCGCTGCCGTTCGGACTTCCCCAGCCGGTCGCCAGATCGTAGCCGGTAGTTGCAGAGTATCCGTTGCTGCCGCTGGTAATGTCGTGAAAGTCAGAGTCGTAGTTCGAGCTCAAACCGATGGAATACAAACTCGGATTGATGAAGCCGAGCACACTATTTCCATTCGCGAGCGATTGTTGATTGACGAGAGCCAGATAGCCCGCCCACATGGGCGTAGCGAAGCTCGTGCCTCCGTATTCGTTGGCCGTGCAGGCGGTCTGGTCGGCGCAAACATAGAACGTGAAGTTCGCGTTGGCAGAGACGTCTGGGCCGTTGCGATATGTTTTGGAACAGCTGGAGCAGCCGCTGGCCGCACTCGTTTGCCAGGACGGAATCGCAAATTTGTTGGGCGAGATTCCGCCACCGCCATCGACCCATGCGGTTTCTGATGCCCAGGGACCGGCAGCGCTGCTGGTTTCAAGGTCCGTTCCTCCGACCGACGTGACATAGACATCATCTGCCGGGAAGATCTCAGACGATGATCCCCACTTCCCGCTGTCACCCGCGGCCTGGAAGAGATTCTGGCCCTGCGCGGCGAATTCCTCGAAGTAAGGATTGTCGGTACTCGGGTCGGCCGGACTCCATGTCCATGACGAACTCAACTGGGCGTTCAGGGGACTAGCCGTCGCCATGGCGTTGAAGATGGCCGAATCGCTGGAACCGACGTACATCACTAGGCTCGACAATCCGGGCGCCATGCCGAGCGCCTGGGTCATGTCGATCGTCTGTTCCGTGTCATCGCAGCCCTCCGCTTCCGTGCAACTCGTGCTGGTGCCGTCGGTCGACAAAAGCGTGATGGGCACGTTGTTGGTCTGGCTCACGTTCTTGTAATACGTGTTGAGATCGGCGAGATCGGTGCCGTAATACTCGAGCAGGCCGAGCGACTGGCCGCTTCCCGTAAGACTGCCTCCATAGTAGGCGGCGCGCATATCGCTTCCGAGAAAGGACGCGCTAGGTCCCGACCCAGTGGTTGCGTTGGAACGCAACGGCGATGCTGCTTGATGCACAAACAGCGGGCGCGGGATCGAGTAGTTATCGAGCCCGGAGATGTGCCAGAGCTGCACATTCAAATTAGGAGTAGGCTCGCGATCCGGTGCGAAGAAGGTTCGATTCTCAGACGGATGCTGGTAGAGACCCATAGTCACGTGAAACGCTTGCTCCACCGTCGACACAGGTGCGCTCACTCCGAGGTTCACGCGGTTGCGTGACGTTGACACAACCGTGAAGCCATTCTCGCGCGCAAAACGAATCACCGCGTCGTAGTCTTCCTCCGTCGGGCCGAACTTCGCGGTGAATTCTTCCACGGTGAGAAAGTGCCGGTAAGAGGAGCTGGAAGGGTCATAGAGATCGTGCAAAAGCGTCTCCAACTCATCCTGATTGCGCAGCGGCAGGACGAGCACGAGATGCATAACGTGATTGGCGGCGAGATGACCGACCACTGGAGCTTGGCCGTTCAGCGTCGCCTCGCGAACATGACGCGTCAACGGCGAAAGAGACTGGGCATAGGAAAGAACGTTCACGGCCGAAACAAGCACGAGGATGGTTAGCAAAGATCTACTGAATCTCTGAAGCATACCTTCTCCTTTTTGCATTCGGACTTATTGGTTTGACCTATCCGCGTGTGGCTGCGCGGATGACCCCTTGGTCAGAAAATGGTGAGGATTGTACATCGATTTCGCTGGCTGAAAAACTGTGAAAAGGTTTTCATCCGAAAATCGGAACGGACGATAAGAAGTGGTTTAGGGTGCGTGAGTCGGATGCACTCGACTCATCGGCCTGTGCCCGAAGCTTGCGTTGGAGAAATGCCTCGTTTGGTCACCAGATAGACGGCGAAACTCCCGAGCCAATGACCTCCCTCATAATGTGCGCCGGTTACCGCTGCCAAACCGGCGCGACGGTGTGCCTCGGCAGCCGCCATGATCGCGGGCAGACGATTGTCGGATCTGGGCAGGGCAGCGGCGATGCCTTCGAGCATCCAGGCACGGCTGAGATTGAGTCCGTCGAGATGGGCCAGCTTGGGATCGCTCGGATCCGGGGAAACCACGGGCTGCAACCAGGGCCGGTCGCGCGTTGTCGAAATCTGCGGCAGGAAAGTTCGAAGCCACTCGGCAAACTCTTTGCCCGGCAGAACACGCCGCATCAGGTCGGCTTCGCCGAGACAGGGAGAGAGAAAATCCTCGCCGGAAGGTTCGTACGCCAGTGGGCAGTTCCGGTCTTTGAAGTAAAACTGCCGAGCCTTCGATTCCGCCAAGTCTGAGAAGTTTGTGTCTCCCGCGCTGCGTGCGTAATCGAGAATCAAACCCAACGCAAACGCGGTCTGGTCGTGCTCGCCGATCCGCACGGGATTGGAAAGTTTCGGCAGCCACGCGCTCAATCGTTCTCGAGCGGCTTGCTCCAGGGGACGAAGATTGGCGGCCATTTCCCTGGCCTGAGGATCGTCCCACTCTTTGAGTTCCGCCGCCAACTGCAGAAGCCAAGCCAGGCCGTAAGGACGCTCGAAACTGGCGCGTCCTTCGCCGTGAAGATATGCGGCTTCTTGCGCGAGGTTGTCGGCAGTCAAACTCTGTCGCAAAGCGTCGCGAGCAGCTGGAACGAACGGAGCGTCGGGAAAAGTCCGGATGAGCCGCACAAGCAGCCAATGCCCGTGCACGGAAGAGTGCCAGTCGTAGCAGCCGTAAAATGCCGGTGTCAGTTTTCGGGGTGGGGCAACGTCGGCATCGCTGTTCAATGTGTGACTGATGTGGTTTGGATATTCCTTGTCGACGCAGGCGAGCGCGAGAGTCGCAAAGCGCTCCGCCGCCTTGACGTCAAACATAGGTGCCCTTTCCGTGCTTTGAGCACCGGCTTTGCCCAGAATCAAAACCAAAACAATTCCACAAGCGACGTATTTGGTCATCGAATGCAACGAGATGAGATTATCCCCTGCCTCCGAAATGATTGTCGCGCCAAGAACGAGCCATCGCGATCGCTGTTCGTCGGCTTCACCGGATTGTTTCAGCTTTTACCAGATCACCACGCGTTCATTCGGAGACAAATAGAGCGTTTCGCCCGGTTTTACATCGAATGCTTTATACCACGCATCGACGTTGCGCACGGTTTCGGCGCGATATTGTCCCGGGGCATGCGGGTCCGTCAAGACTTGCTGCCGCAGCGCCTGCTCACGGATCTTTGATCCCCAATTCTGGCCGAAGGCAATAAAGAACTGCTGATCGCCGGTGAAGCCGTCCTGCATGGGAGCCGGCTTACCCGCAAGCGTCGCATGGAAACCGTCGTATGCGGCGGAAATGCCCGCCAGATCGGCGATGTCCTCCGCGAGCGTCTGCTTGCCGTTGACCGCAAGGTCGGGAAATGGCTTGTAGGTGCTGTATTGCGCCGCGAGTGCTGCCGTGGCGGCTTCGAAATGTTTCAGATCGTCGGGAGTCCACCAGTTGCGCAGACCTCCCTTCGCATCGAAGGTGCTGCCTTCGGTGTCAAAGGTGTGGCTGATCTCATGCCCCATCACCGAGCCGATCGCGCCATAATTGACGGCAGCCGGAGCTTTCGGATCGTAGAACGGCGGCTGCAGAATCGCGGCGGGAAAATTCAGCGCGTTCTGCAACGGAAGGTTGACCGCATTTACCGTCTGCGGCGTCATCGACCATTCCTTCTTATTGACCGTTTTTCCCAGTCGAGCAGTTTCGCGCTCGTAGCGCGAGAGGCTGCCGCGCCACATGTTGCCGAAAATCTCGTCTGGCTTCACTTCATAGTTCGAATAGTCTTGCCAGGTTTCCGGATATCCAATGCCAACGTAGAGCGTCGAGAGCTTGGCTTCGGCTTCGGCCTTGGTGGAAGGATTCATCCAGGTCAGCGCTTCAATGCGCTTGCGGAAATTGGCGATCAATTTCGCCACCATGTCTTCGGCTTGCGCCTTGGCTTGGGGAGAAAAATATTTTTGCGCATAGGCTTTGCCGACGATATCGCCAAGCTCGCCATTCACGACCATGACACCACGCTGCCAGCGCTGGCGTTCCTGCTGCGCACCAGAAAGTTGCTTGCCGAAAAATGCGAATCTTTCCTCGGCCAACTGCTTGGGAAGCACGCCGGCGTAGGCTTCAATGAGATGAAAAGCTAGCCAGTCTTTCCAAGTTTCAAGCGACGTGGAAGCGACCAGCGCCGGTTCCCCCTTGAACGCTTCCGGCTGCCACACGATGAAATTCGTGACTGCGTCGAGTCCGGCTCCGCGAAAGTATTCGTCCCAGTCAAGCCCCGGAGCGTTCTTGGCGAATTCTCCGCGCGTCCAGGTATTATCGGCCTTGTAAATATCTTCGTTATCCGCGAGACTGCGATGCGTCTCCGCGATCGCGTGTTCGAGTTCGACAATGCGCGAGGCTCGCATGTCGGAATCGGAGAATCCGGCAAGCTTCATCATGGTCGCGACATGCGCCTGATATTTCGAGCGCAGTTCGCGCATGTGTTCGCTGTCGGCGAGGTAATATTCGCGATCGGGAAGTGCGAGTCCGCCTTGCAGCAGATACGCCACGTAGTGATCAGGATCGTGAAATCCGGGAGCGACCCACAATCCGAACAAATTCGCCGTGTGAAAGTTTGTGTTGTTGAGCGCGTCTACATCGGCACGCAGAGTTTTGCCCAGCGCATACGCTAACTCCTTCTTGCCGCGAATGGCGGCGATTGCATTCAAGTGCGGTCCGAGGGGCGCGAGCCCTTTGGCCTCGATCGTGGCCTCATCCATGTAGGAGTTGTACAGGTCCGCGACCTTGCGCAAGCTCGAACCTGCTGGAGCATTCGATTTCACGATCTCTTCGATCAGATCCTGGGTGCGTTTGTTGCTGAGATCGGAGAGCCGGCTGAAAACGTTGACGCTGGCTCGATCCGGCGGAATTTCGGTGCTCCTGATCCAGTCGCCATTGGCGTACAAAAAAAAGTTGTCGCCAGGTTTGACCGAGCGATCCATATGCCCGATGGCGATTCCATGAACTTCCTGCACGGGCTGGTTTTGGGCGCTGAATGAAAGACTTAAGAGTGCGATGCTCGAAATCAATAACGTTGTGAACGCAAACATTCCTTTCATATTGGGCTCCGGGGGCCAGACTGCAAGCCTATTTATGTCAGCCATCAGTCTATGCTGATTGCGGAATTCTGTCCGGGGTGAGAGCGGCGAACAGCAAAGACAATCTAACCGGCCGTCAGGCCGGTTACTCATCTCCTTTGCCAACTGTCAACGAAGGCACGCCGCTCTTGCGCATTAGTTCGTCCAATGCGGGCAGATCGGTGCGCTGAATCTCCTGCCATTTCTGCAGTTCTGTATCGAGACGCTGATGCAACTCGTCGAAAACCTGCAACTGCTGCGCGGTGGGCGATTGATCAAAGCTCTCGATCACGTCGCTCAAAGTGGCATATTGCTCGTTGAGCATATTGGGATAGCGCAGGTTATCCTCGGAGCTGCCTAGCTTGACTTGAATCAGTTGTGCTTCGACCGGCGTCATCTTTTCGTCGAGGGCCTTGGCCGCGGCGACGACGTCGTTATTCGGCGAGCTCTCGGACGTCCATTTTTCAAGCGTTTTCAGATTCGCGCGCAGGCTGCGAATCTGGTTGACGGCGCGATGAAGATTGGTGATGTCCTGCCGCATTTTCAGCGCCAGGTCGAGTTGCTCTTGCAACCCTGAGCTCGTGACCTGGTTCTGCACCCGCGGATCGATCACAACCTCGAGCGGTTTGGTCTGGGAGTGGCCTTTGACCGTGAGTTTCACTTGATACGTTCCGGGCAGGGCTAGCGGCCCTTTGGGCGGTTCGCCTTCATAAAACGCGACCGGAACCTGCACCGGCGGATCGGAACGGAAATCCCAGGCGAAGCGGTTGACGCCAGCTTCTGCGGGAATAAGATTGGACGCGATTTCGAGATCGGGCCACTCCGGCGCCTGCTCGTTCTTGCTCTCCTTCAGGTTCGACAAGTGGCGCACCAGCTTGCCCTGTGGGTCGAAAATGTCGAGCGTGATTTCTTCTTTTTCAGCGGGCTTCTCTTTCAGGTAGTAGTAAAGCACCGCGCCCTTGGGCGGATTGTCGCCTACCGGGCGCCTGCGATCGACCTGATCCGGGAAATGCAATCGCGTCGCGGTGGCCGGCTTATAAAGATGGAAATCCTCCTCGGTGACCCTGGCGCTGGCTTCGCGCAGCGGACTGATGTCATCGAGAATCCAGAATGAACGCCCGTGTGTGGCCGCAACAAGATCGGCGTTTTTCACGGCAAGATCGTGGATCGGCGTAGTTGGCAGATTCAACTGCAGCGATTGCCAATGTGCGCCATCGTCGATTGAGAAATACACGCCCGTTTCGGTGCCGGCATAAAGCAGTCCCTTGACTGCCGGATCTTCGCGCACCGCGTGTACGTAAGCGGCGGCAGGAATTCCGCTGTTGATGCGAGTCCAGGTCTTGCCGTAATCGTGCGTTTTGTAGATCAGAGGATTCAAGTCATCGAGCTTATGGCGATCGATGGCTGCATAAGCGGTGGCTGGGTCATGATGCGAGGCCTCGATGAGGCTGACCATGCTCCATTCCGGCATGTCTTTCGGCGTAACGTTCTCCCAAGTCTTGCCATCGTTGTGCGTCAGCTGGATGAGACCGTCATCTGTGCCCGCCCACAGCATGCCTTGTTTGAGCGGCGATTCGGCCAGTGCAAACACTGTGTCGTAATACTCGACGCTGGTGATGTCGAGCGTAATGTTTCCACCCGAAGGTTTCTGCTTGCTCTTGTCGTTGCGCGTGAGGTCGGGACTGATCGTGCTCCAACTGTGTCCGCGATCGGAGGTCTTCATCACGAACTGCGACGCGGTGTAGATGACGTTCGAATCGTACTGCGACACCAGCACGGGTTCGGTCCACTGAAAACGATACTTCAGGTTAGCTGCGCCATTGCCCGAGGTATCGAGCGGATAGGGAGAGACGTCTTGCAATTGGTTCGTGCTGTGATCGTAGCGGGTGATGATGGCCGCATCGGAACCGGCGTAGGCAACGTCAGGATCCTTCGGATCGGGCGAGATGTATCCGCTCTCGCCTCCGCCTACCTCATACCAATCCTGACGGCCGATGACGCCGTCGTCGCTTTGGCTGGCGATGGCGACCGTGGTGTTATCCTGCTGCGCGCCGTAGACGCGATACGGAAAATGATTATCGATCGCGACGTGATAGAACTGCGCGGTGGGCTGATTATTCTGCTCGGTCCAGGTTTTTCCGCCATCAATCGAAATCGTTACGCCGCCATCGTTGCTGTTCATGATCCGCTGCGGGTTGGTGGGATCAATCCAAAGCCCGTGATGATCTCCGTGCGGCGCCGGTAGCAAAGTAAACGTCTTGCCCCCATCGTTGGAACGGAATGCGCCCGTGTTCAACACATAAACCGTGTCCATGCTTTTCGGATCGGCAAAAATGTGAGTGAAATACCACGCACGCTGGCGATAGCGCTCGTCGCTGTTGACCAGCGTCCAGGTGTTGCCAGCATCGTCGGAGCGATAGATACCACCTTTCTGCGCTTCGATCAGCGCGTAGACGCGGTTGGAATCGGCTCCAGAAACCGAGACACCGATGCGACCGAGTTCACCCTCGGGCAGGCCGTGGCCGGACAACTGTTTCCACGTCAAGCCGCCGTCGACGGATTTGTAGAGTCCGCTGCCTGGCCCGCCACTGTTGAAGTACCAGGGCTGGCGGCGCACTTGCCATAGCGCGGCATAAACAATGCTTGAGTTCTTCGGATCGAAAACAACATCGATCGCGCCGGTGTTTTCATCTTTGTAGAGAACCTTCTGCCAGGTCTTGCCGCCGTCGGCAGTGCGAAACACGCCACGCTCGTTGTTCGGTCCCCAGGCATGCCCGAGCGCGGCGACCAGCACGATGTCCGGATTGCGCGGATCGATGATCAATGCGCCGATGTGGCGCGAATCCTTCAACCCGATATTGGTCCACGTGCGTCCGGCATCGGTCGATTTGTAGACGCCATCGCCATAGGAAATATTGCCACGCAAACACGCTTCGCCGGTGCCAGCGTAGAGAATGTTATGGTCAGAATCGGCGACGGCAATTGCGCCGATGGAAGATGTGTCTTCGTGATCGAAGACAGGCGTCCAGGTCATGCCGCCATTTGTGCTCTTGAAGATGCCGCCAGAAACTGCGCCGAAGTAATAGGTGTTGGGATCGCCGGGCACTCCGGC
>JASHQK010000316.1 GCA_030039195.1 Candidatus Sulfotelmatobacter sp. | reverse complement strand
ATTGTGCCAGCAATCGGGAAGTCTCGGATTGCAGTCGATCGCCCGGCTTCTAGTCGCGATCCGATCTGCGGGCTCGGACAACGAATCGCTTTGGAGCCCGCCCTACGAAATGGAAGGGATAGCACGTCACCAGCGTCAAGGTGCCACCGGTCGCGGGCTGGAGGACCCAGGTCTCGTCTGGGTTTACGACGTCAGTGAATGTCACACGGTAGTTGTACTCCATTCCGGGGACCGTCATCCGGATTACATCACCTGCTTTAAGCTCTCCTAGACGCCGAAAAAAAGAATCGCGGTGAGCCACCAGCGAAACATTTCCAGACTGCCACGGTAACGCCGTCCCCGGAACGTGGCCGACAGCCACTCGGAGCACCTGCGAAGTGGCACCTTCGGCGACCATCGCTGAAAGCTGGATGCGCGGAACGTCGACTCTGCCGACAAGCGTCATTCCGCTACCTAGCCGCACAGGTGGGTGGAGTGAAGGCCTCCCAGAACTTGACCGTGCCGAGAGCGCGGCAAGCGTACTGTTCGAGTTCCGCAATTCTTCGCGTGCCCATGCCTGATAGTGGCTCGCAGTGATGGCGACGCTCGCACAATACGCAAGCGTGGAGCATCCCGCAATCAAGAGCACGTAGTGGATCCGGATAAGGACTTTCTTTGCTCGTGGCATTAACTGAGGCCTATTTGGAAAGTGATTGTCCGACGCCCGCAGTCGCGATGGAATGGCCAGACGCCGTGACACGCGGCGCCTGACCATGAGAATCCAAGGGCCATCACGGCAGCCTTTGTGCCCCTACCCGGAGTACCATGGACGCGCCCAGTGCCAGCAACCCACCTAGCCCCACAAGAGGTAACAAGCTGCCAGTCCTGGGGAGAGAACTCGGAGGCGCCTCCACTGGAACTACCACAGGCTGAGTGGCAATAACCTCTGCAATCTCGATCTCTTCGCCGCTCGGGTTGATTGCTTTCACCGGAGTCTGCTGAATCGCCGTCGCATCAAATGGAGGTTGGTCCGGCATCGAAAGCACCGGTCGGGTGGTCTGCTTGGCGAATTGTGCCGCCCTGGCTTTCGGATAGACGAACTCCTCACCGTGGTTGGCGCCGGGGTAAAACCAAGAATGTATGGCTTCCGGTGAGTCAGAGGGTCGCTCTTCGAAATGGATTACAGTTTTTCCCGTTGGCTGTAACCGGTAGTCCGGAACCGCGAGAATGGTTGCCACCAGGTGCGTCCGATCCGCATCCCAAATCTGAACGATGTTGCGGTCTGACTGACTGTCGGCGAGCGTAAACCAATATGTGCCCGCGGAAAGAACGAGACCCGGCACCTCAACCGGTTCGCTGAACGTGAGTTTGGTTGCTTTGTCCCACTCATCGGCCATCATGGTGCTCGGCACCGCTAATGCAAAGAGCAGCAGTGCCAAACAGGAAGTACATGCGAAAAGCTTTTCTTTGTTCACTCTATTCTCCTGAATTAAGTTTCATTCCGAGCCGCACGTCGTCTGCTCGTTATCGTGCGGCTTGGTCTTTGTTGCATCGCCACCGTCGATGGCTCACCCGTGTAACGGATTAGCGCTTCGACGAGCCTGGGGGGAAGTCCTTGAACATCTTCACTACACCTTTGTCGAGGTTCTTTTCGTTTTTCTCGGCTTTGTCGGACAGCGTGTCTTCGGCACTACCCCGCCAAATGAGCTGCTTGGATTTTGCGTCGTACATGTCGACGACCAGGGTTCCTTCTTTGTAGTCCTGTTCAGTAGTAGTCGACTCACCGAAGCTGTTGCCGAGACCGCCCCCAAACCGTCGCCACCCCCAGCCGCCGCCGAAACCGTCGTAGAACGTCTGCAGCGTTCTCTGTGTTTGGGTCATCTTGATCGCCACAATGGCAACGTCGCCGCCTTCTGCGATCTCAGTCCAGCCTTTGGCCGCCAACTGAGCGTCAACAGCATTCTTAATGCGCGAGTCCCAGAGGGAGTTAGGCGGTTTGATTTCCTGCCACGAGTAAGTTTTGTATTGAGAGAAAGTTGCCTGGTGGTCAAAGTCGGTCTGGACATGCTGCGCGAATGATGGCGCAAGCGTGGCCAGAAAAAGCACAGTACATATTGCGAGTCCCCGTGTCAGTTTCATGAACAATCTCCTTTGCGAAGGTAGTGAGGCACGTACAGTTCCAAACAAGGTGGCTCTGGAAAATCTCTGGAGCCCTCATTGGTTTCTAAATGTTGAGCCGCCGGAGCGCATAGGTAGATCGCTTTCGTGCGTTTGTCCCGTCAACATGCCGACGGAGTGTTTCGCCATTTGGACGACTGTTTCGCAGCCAAAGCGTGCGATGTGCACAAACGCTTGCGGATGAGCGATCGCTTGTTTGGAGACCCGCATGCATGAATGTGACGCGAGGAAGTTCACCGATCGAAAGAACAGAACGCGAGTCTGAAAAGGAGAAAACCACATTATGGCAAATCAAGAAACGACCAAGTGCGCACACATCCCATGCAATTGCGAGGTTGAACCCGGCCAGAAGTATTGCGGAGACGCGTGTCGGGACGCTGGCGGTGAGGACGTGGAGATTGCATGTCAATGTGACCATTCACAGTGCCCGCTCACGGTGTAGGCGAGGGAGAGTAGCAAACGATCATGCGGGAGCCGCTTCATGCGGGCGGGAGAACTTGTTGTGAAATTGCTGAGACGAAGTAGTCTCGAAATCCGGCGGTTGGTATTTCGACGCAGACGCGGGCATGCGAGAGATTCTGTTTCGCCGCATCGGAGAAAACGAAATGACTGCCATCGAGACTTGCCACGATCTGGTTTTGGCAAGCAAAGGGCATGAGCGCGAATTGGAAAGCGACGATCCGGTGAGCCGATATGCTGGCGCCTTAGTGAATGCTCCGCAAATAAAGGGCGCCAGATCGATGGCAAACCAAAAGGACGCCACTCCGTTTTATGGATATTACTTTCGAACGCTGCCGAAACCAGGGAAAGGTGTTGGTTCCGCTTTTATCGCGTATCCGGCAGAGTCCAGGTCTTCGGGCGTGATGACATTCGCGATTACCCGAGCTGACATTGTGTACGCAGCGGACCTGGGTCCAAACACGGCGAAGATCGCACAGGCAATGACAACATGGAAACCAAGTTCGAAGTGGCGTGTCGCCGATTGAAGGCAGCGAGGGAGAGGAAACCAAGGTCATGGGAACGACAGTAGCAACAGTCGACAGCGCGCGGGTACTTGACTGCATTCCCGGTGAACGAGAGCGACAAATGGAGGAGACCCTTTCGCGTCATTGGTCTTCTTTTTACCGTACTGCTCTTCGATGCCTCGGCAACGCCGCTGACGCGGAGGACGCAGTTCAGGACGCGTTATTGTCGGCCCACAAGCACCTAAAGCAATTCAGGGGGCAGGCGCAATTGTCCACGTGGTTGACCGCGATTGTAACTAATTCGGCGAGGATGAAATTGCGCAGACGTTCACGCCAGCCGCACGTTTCCTTAGACGAACATTTTGGGGAGCAGGAAAGTTACGCGCTATCTGATCTGCTGCCACACCGTGGTCCGAGCGCGGAAGAGGACTGCTGCAAGTCGGAACTTGCTGAGCACGTTCTGCACCTGGCGCGACAACTTTCGCCTACTCTGCGCACAGCATTTCAACTGCGTGAACTGAGTGGCCTCAGCATCCGCGAAATGGCTCACATTCTAGGAGTGGCAGAGGGTACCGTGAAAGCCCGGATTGCACGAGCACGGGCGAAACTGAGATGGCTGATGGGGAAAAGGATCGGTGCCGCAGCGCTGGCATGCTTCGTGGGTCGCTGCTCTGGCAGCGGTGTTGAAACGAAAACTACCGGTAAGTGACAGCCGTCATCGATGTGACGAGTTCGAGAAAAGTCTATGTGGATCGTTAGACTCGCGTTACGCAAGCCGTACACCTTCGCCGTTGTAGCCATTCTGATTCTGATGATGGGAACGCTCGCAATTTTCCGCACGCCGACGGACATTTTCCCGAGCATCGACATTCCGGTTGTCAGCATTATCTGGACCTATAACGGACTCGTGC
>JASHQK010000315.1 GCA_030039195.1 Candidatus Sulfotelmatobacter sp. | reverse complement strand
GCGCGCAGAGAAAGAGACAGCCGCTCTTCGGCTCCATAGAATCCTGTCGATCGATTCAGCACGCGCAATCCAGGTGGATTGGCATCGAGCTGGTCGGCCAAAGCCTTGCCGTCAAGCATGGGCTTCGGCTGGACGAGGGTAGATGTGTCAGTAAATATGATGAGGGAGGTCGGCGCCGCAAGCCGGCCGTCACCTTCCCGCAGGAATTTGTTCAATTGCGTCCGCTGGAAGATCACGCCCTGTGCCCCTGTGTTCACAGCGTCGATCACAAAGAAGACCTGCAGGGCCGGATCTGTCGTGCGGTTCGTGCCGTCCGTCGCCTGAAACGACGTTATCTTGCGCGGTTGCTTGTCATCAAGAAGGGTAAAGTCCTGCTCAGCGAGGCCGGACACGGGGTTTCCCGCCTTGTCGGTTACGACTACATCGAGGGAAATGCGATGATCGGTGGCAGGAGTTGTTGTGGCAGGCGACGGCGCGGGAGCTTGCATAGCCGCCGTTGGCTGTGCCGGCTGCGCTCCCGTTTGCGCGCAAACCGGGAGCGGGGAACAAGCAAACAAACACCCAAGGAAAACCGCAGACAGCCCGGGCAGGGCGCGCATACTCCACCTCATATCAATGGTTCAGACTCAGAAATGCCCCACATCAGGCATGAATCCAGATCACACAAATAGTATGTCAACTCAGTAAAGCTCACAACCGGTCGTTCAGGAAGGCCTCTTGGAAAGGGGCTCGCTAGACAGGCTGCGGAAAAAAGAATCCGGCTTGTAAAATCGGGAAGGGCACGAGTTCACTCGTGCCTCCAAGCCGTTGAGAATAAGCTGGCGCTTTAGCGCCTGAGGTATGCTTCTTGCCGTGTTTGAGAGTTTTTCCTCAGCCTGGTAAGGGACGCGCCCTTATGACGGGATCACGAATTCCCTGACTTTTCTCATCACCGACTCTGGCGCGTCCACTTCCATCTCCACCGCGCCATCGAGATATTTGCGGGAATAAATTCGCGCCCGCGACTCGAGCATCGCCAGCGCCTTGCCCTCGCGCTGCGGGACGCGCAGGTGTACCCGGCTCACTGGATCTTCCTCGATCAATGCGTCGATATGCTCCAGCAATCGATCGAGGCCCGTACCCTCAACCGCGGAAACGTACAAGGTTCTCGCGTTGTCGCGCGCCGAATCGCCAAGCAGACTCGCCGCCACTTCCTCGTCCAGCAGATCGACTTTGTTCATTACCCGCAGCCGCGGCTTATTCTCGGCTTCCAGTTCCTTCAAAACCAGCTCCACCTGCGCATCCTGTTCCGCCGATAGCCGGCTGCTGGCATCGGATACGTGCAGAATCAACGACGCCCGCTGCACCTCTTCGAGCGTCGCGCGAAAGGCCGAGACCAGCGTGTGCGGCAGGTTGCGAATGAATCCGACCGTATCGGAGAGCAGCACTTTTCTTTTCGAAGGCAGGTTCACACCGCGAATCGTCGGATCGAGCGTGGCAAACATTTTCGGCGACGATAACACGCCCGCTCGCGTCAGCGCATTGAACAGCGTCGACTTGCCGGCGTTGGTGTAGCCGACCAGCGCCACCGTCGCGACCGGCGCCGATTCCCGTCTCTGCCGCTGTTGCGCGCGAATACGCCGCACATTTTCCAGTTGCTGCTCGACATGCCGGATGCGCCGATAGATTCTGCGCCGGTCCGTTTCCAGCTGCGTTTCACCCGGACCGCGTGTGCCGATGCCGCCGCCCAACTGTGACATCTCCGCGCCGCGCCCAGCCAAACGCGGCAGCAGGTATTGCAACTGCGCCAGCTCGACCTGCAGCTGGCCCTCACGAGTTCGCGCATGACGCGCAAAAATATCGAGGATCAGCTGCGTCCGGTCGATCACTCGCCGGTGCACAATCTTTTCGATGTTGCGCTGCTGCGAAGGGCTGAGGTCGTGATCGAACAGCAACAGGTCGGCCTTCACCGAAGCCGCAGCTCCGGCGATCTCTTCCAGCTTGCCCGCGCCGATCAGTGTGGCAGCATCGGGTCGATCGCGATGCTGCAGAACCTCGCCAACAACTTTCGCGCCTGCGCTCTCAGCGAGGGTGCGCAATTCCGCCAGCGATTCCTCGGCGTCGAACTCCGGAAGATTCGGCTTGCCGTTGGATTTCGCCCCGACGCCAGAGGTGTCTGACCCATCCTTGCGCGCTGTTTGCGAAAGGGTGCGACTCTCAGACTTCGGACTTTGCGCTACAGCTGCATCCCGCGCCACTGCCGCCTGCGCCGGAACTGTTCCCTTCGCCCGGCGCGCGCGCACATCAAGCCCGATCAGGAATGCCCGTTCCTGACCCGATTCGTTCTCAGAAGGCACACGCCCGCCCGCGCGCAGCGGTTCGCGTGTCATCTTGGATGGAGAACGTTGCAAGCCCGAAACGCCTTAGCCCTCACTGCCAGTGGCCGTCGCCGCCGTCACGGTGGGCGGAGCCGTGCTGTTCGCACTGGCTGCCGGTGCCCGCTCCGTATGCACCCCGTGCCCCACGTGCGCCGGCGTGACTCGTCCCATGACCACGGTCGAAATCGCGTGCTTGAAGATGAGTTGCTCCTGACCGTTCGCTTCAAGCACGACGGAATACTTGTCGAAAGAGCGGATGCGGCCCGTCAACTTCACCCCACTGAGCAGGTAGATCGTAATGCTCGACCGCTCCTTACGGGCCGTATTGAGAAAGGAATCCTGAATGTTCTGCGCCGGCTTGTTGCTTTCCATAGCCGATCTCCTTGTTTTGTTGAACTGCGGACAAAACACCTACGGGTCACGAAACAAATTCTTTTCGCAAGCCGGCTGAAATACAACAACACGTTCCTGCGGTTTCATCGCACGCCGCAAGAACAGGGGGGACATTCTCGCCGCAAAGCACACTCTGAGTTTGCAGAAGCGTGCAATTCGGCAGACAGATGCCAGTACGATACGGCGATCTCCGCCGCTTTTCAACCGGGAAGTTGACTGGCGTGGCCCTGACTTCCAATTTGACAGTCCCCACAGGCCGAGTGCAGACTTGCCTCGGCGAAAGCGACGCGAACGAGTCTTTGTGGCCTGACTACCTGACGTCGCCCTTTAGCTTTTCAAATGGAGCGGGAATTCCGAGCGCCAAATTGTGCCAAATGGCCGTGGTGCTCCGGAACTTAATTTCGAATTTCGCCGAGGAGACCCTATGCACCACGTCGTCATGACATCGCTGGCCCTGCCCACGATCAGCCGTGCAGAAGCCATCGAACTCATCATCCGATGGTTTCATTTTCTTGCCGGCGTCCTGTGGGTCGGGCTGCTGTATTTCTTCAACCTGATCAATGTTCCGTTCATGAAGCAGGTCGATCCGGCGGCGAAGCCCAAAATCTTTCAGACCCTGACTCTCCCGGCCCTGAACTGGTTTCGCTGGGCCTCTTTACTTACCGTATTTCTCGGACTCTGGTATTACGGCGAGTTTCTCATCGCACCCGATGCCAAACTTCAAGGCGGCGGCGCCGGCGCGACGATCGGATTCTTCCTTCTGCTCTGGATCGCGGTCTGGGCGATCTTGTTTTTCATCATCAAGAAAGCGAATCCGAACGGATATGTGCTCGGCATCATCACAACCATCTTGGTTTATGCCGCGGGCTGGCTCTTCGTGAATCGGACCCCGGTCGGCGGCGATGACAATCACGTGCTCGCGATCGGCGTCGGCGGGGGGATGGGAATCGTGATGCTGTTCAATGTCTGGGGCATCATCTGGCCGATGAATAAGAAGATCATTCGCGGCACGCTTGCCGGAACTCCGCCAGTGAACGCTGCGGCCATGTCGCGCCAGGCGTTCCTCGCTTCGCGTACGAACTTTTACTTGTCCGTGCCTTTGCTCTTCTATATGGCAGCCGCATCGCACTTTTCCAGCACGGTAATCTTCGGCAAGTAAGGTAGCCCCGGGCGCCTTCGTCCGGGGTTGCGCAAAACGCGCAATATTGTCGGCGCGGGCACTCCTGTCTTCGCGGCCGTATAATTTCTGATCAGTGCCCGAGGCTCGCCGGAGTCGCCGCCGCCTGGCCGCGAAGGTTTGCGAGTTCTTTGCGGACCGCGTCCGCCATCGGGCCGGTGGGCTGCTCATCGAGAAATTCCTGCAGCTGAATGGCGGCGTCGCTGGCGCGATTTTCGTGTTCAAAGGCGCGTGCGGCAATGTAGTGTGCCTTCGCATATTTCTCATGGTGGGGAAGGGCGTGCAACTTGTCGGCGCTCGCGATGGCCTGATCGAAATGTTTGTTCAGCAATTGTGCTTGCGCCAGCAGCATCAGGACTTGTGGATTCGTCGAATCGGCTGCCGAAGCTCGGCCTAACTCATCCTCTGCCTCAGGATATTTCTTCTCAATGATCGACAGCATTCC
>JASHQK010000026.1 GCA_030039195.1 Candidatus Sulfotelmatobacter sp. | reverse complement strand
CAACCGCATTGGCTTCCGGCGAAAGCTTTGAATCGGCGGTTGAATTTGCCGTCGTCACTGGCGGCCTCGCCGTCACCAAAGAAGGCGTCATTCCATCGTTGCCGAGGCGTGAGGAAGTCGCGCCGTTCTGCCAATCGCGGGGAATCAAGGCGCCGACCACAAAGGGCACGAAGGGGCACGAAAGAACTGCAAAATCTGCTTCGCGAGAGCTTTCATGAGCGGACTGGAAGAGAAAATCTACTTGGGGATGAAGGAGTTGGCCAGCCGCATTCAGTCCACGATCATCTCGAACACTCTGACCTATGCGCGATGGGAAGAGCACATCGCGGAATGTTTAAAGTATCGCTTCCAGGCGGCGATGATCCCTCCGGCATGGGTGAAAAGAACGGCGGAACGCCTGCGCGGAACGGGAATCAAAACAGCTTCGTTCGTTGATTTTCCCTATGGCACGATGACCAGCGCGGGGAAGGCCTACGAAACTGCGCAACTGATCGAGGATGGAGCCGAAGAAGTCGATCTCATGCCCAATGTAGGTTTCCTGCTTTCTGGCATGGAGCGGGAATATGCCGATGACATCCGCGGAGTGGTGAGCGCGGCGGGCAATATCCCAGTAAAGATCATGCTTGAGCTGCCGCTGCTTAATTTGCAGCAGCGAGAACGGGCGGTCGCGCTCAGCGTGGATGCGGGCGTCGCTTATTTGAAAAACGCAAGCGGCGGCGCAGTCGGCGTGGCCACTCCCGAACAGATTGCCTTCCTCCGCCGACTCGCTCCGCCGCACGTTCGCGTCAAGGCTTCCGGGGGTATCAAAACCGCGCCGCAAGTGCGCGCTCTGGTCGCTGCCGGAGCCGATGTCGTCGGAACCAGCGCGGGAGCGCAGATCATGGCCGAAGCCCAGGGTCGCACATCCGTTTCCGGCAAACCCGAAGATCAGTACTGATGGACTATCGGACCGCGGGAGAATAAAGTTGCTCGACATTCCAGCACCCGGCTTCCTCAGCGCTTAACGCCCAGACAATTGTGGTGAGCAGCAAAATTCCCCAATAGTGAAAAATAGCTCCTCGTCAGAACGAATACTTCAACGAAAACTGAATCAGTCTAGGAGTACCCACGGTCGAGGTAATCGGCGCGAGTCCCCCGGAGACCGGACCAGACGGAGTTACCACAGTTCCTACCGCAGGTGCCGCGGGGTTGGCGAACGACGGATGATTGAACAGATTGAAGAAATCCGCACGGAAGCGCAGTCCCTGTCTTTCACCGAGTTTGAACGTCTTGCCCAGAGTGAAGTCGACATTGTTCTGCCATGGGCCAATAATGCAATTCCGTGGCGTGTTGCCGTAAAGCGTAGCGTCGCTGGGATTCCCATTCGAGAGCGTGGCTACGGGATCCGACTGGTATGCCTGGTAGTTGACCCAATTGCTGAGGCGAGCAATATCACTGCCTTTGCTCGGTGCGTTGGCGCAACCGAATCCCGAGGAAAAGGTCGCGGTTGCCGACGGACTGGCTAAAGCGTAAGCGCCCCCACCGTTCGGATCGAACACCGTGAATGGTTCCCCGGATTGAAGGATGATCACGCCGCTGGCTTCCCATCCGCCAAGGGCAGCTTTTTCGACTCCCTGAGCGCTGGCAAAGAACGGCAGTTGATAAACTCCGCTGGCTACGAAGCGCTGGCGGCGATCGAAGTCGGAAAGTCCACGAGAATCCCGCGCATTCGTCTGATCGTTGACACGCGTCACGAAGGCGACCGAAGCCGTAGAAACGTCGTCGATCGATTTCGCGTAGGTGTAGGCGCTCTGGAAATAAAGTCCCTTCTCGAAATGATGCGCCAGCGTGGCTTGCAAGGAATGGTAGTGCGAATCGGAGTTCGGAGCGAAGTCCTCGAAGTCGGCTGGAGCAATACCGAGGAAGGGGGCGCGCGCGCTGACGTTTTCCGCTGTGGAATCGACAATCGTGCAGGATTGACCGGCCGTTTGAAGATTGGCGCAAGCCTGACCTGTGAGTGTGAGAGGATTCTGGGTCGTTGCTAGCGTCGCCTGGTCGGGATCATACGTAGAGCGCAATCTCGATCCCTTTGTTCCCACGTACCCAAGCTCGGCAAACCACTGGTGCCCGAACGCGCGCTGGACCGTAAGATTCCACTGCTGCGTTGTCCCGACCACCCAGTGCAAGGGCACAGCCAGTTGGATCAAGCTGTTCACGGTGCCGCTGAAATTGGTGCCGCATTGATCGGGCGCCGTGGATGCGGCGCCGTTTCCAAGGGTGCAGGGCGAAGCAAAACTCTGCAGGAATGAGGGCAAGGGCGCATAAGCCTGCGTCGGATTGGCTCCTAGGGCAGGAATACCGGGCAACGGAAATGCCGGATTGCCGGTGTTGTTCGTAAACAGATTCGCCAGACAACTCGCAGTTTGCCCGCAGGTTCCCAGGAAGAAGGGCTCGAAGTTCACACCAAACGGATACGTCGGCGGAGTAATCGCGAGATTGTCGGCTGCACCCAGATCTTCGCGGACGGAATAAATGCCGTAGCCGGCGCGAATCGATGTGGTGTGGCGGCCGGCTACGTCGTAGGCAAATCCGATGCGGGGCTCGAAGACTGTCGCATATTCGTTGTTGAGGCCGGCTTGATTCATCGTTCCGGTTACGCCGGAAAGATTGAACTTGTTTACGCATTTCGGCCAGATATAAGGTTGGCCAGTTGTGGGCGCAAGGTCGGGATTCGTGTTTCCCGTATGGCAAAGCAGATCGTACGGCGCTCCGACAAATTCGTTGCGCACGCCCAGATTCAACGTCAGGTCCTTACGAGCGCGGTAATCGTCCTGCGCAAACCAGGCGTAGCTGGGAATGCGGTAGTCGTGATTGCCGAGACCTCCGCCGCCTTCGCCGAAGTAAGGTGATCCCTCGAGGAAGCTTTGAAAATCCGTAAGCGAGGGCGGGGGAGTGAAGTAAACCAGACCGTTATCAGCGATAGGCAAACTACGTCGCAACGCCACGCGATCGAGTTCTCCGCCGAAGCGCAACTCATGCGGACCGTGCGTCCAGCTAAGCGTGTCGATCCAGGTCAAGTTGTCGGAGAGCGCCGATTGCAGCTGAGTGGGATACGCTCCAAAGCCCCACGTGCCGAACTGCAAGCGGTAGATGTTCGGGTCACCGGCCTGACCATTCACTCCAATCGCGGTGGGAAGATTGATCCCCACATCCGTGTTCGTAATCGGCGCCAGGTTATTCAAACGGTCGCTGATGATGTTCACTCCGAAACGGAATTCGTTGATGAGAGTGTTGCTGAAGGTATGGGTTTCGGTGATGCTGCCAAAACGGCTGTGCAGAGGAACATCGAGCGGGAAATTCAGATTGTTGACACCGGGCTGGCCGCCGGTCTGAATGCCGAAAGAATCGGCGCCGAACGGCTGGAACGTGTAGGAATCGGACCAGAAGAAGCGCTCCGCCAGATGATCCTTGGCGTGGTTGAAGTCACGATCCCAGTTGGCGGTGAATTGATCGTCAGTGAATTTTCCGGGATCGGTCAGAAGCAACGGTCCGTAATTGAGCTGACCACTGGTGAACCCCGGCGTGCCGGGAACAGTTGGGATCAGGCATGACTCGTTCCCGGAGCTTCCGCAACCCGTGCCACTCGCGCCGAATTGAGTGCCGGGAATTTGCAGCAGGGCCAACGCAACGGAGTCAAGACACGGCTGTCCGCTGCTGCAGATGGGAGGAGTGGCGCCACCGCAATTCGCGCCGCAGAAAAACGTGTTGATCAGCGTGGTCTGATCGCGCGAAGTTGGTAAAACCGGAATCGAGGTGTTGATGTACGTTCCCGGGGAATCGCCGCTGCGCTGGCGCGTTCCCTGATAGTTCACATAAAAGAATCCCAGCTTGGCGTCTTTGCCCACCGGACCGCCGAAGTCGCCGCCGAAAATATTCTGCTTCACGACAACCTGGCCGAGGAAATAATCGTTGGCGTCGAGCGCCGTGTTGCGAAAGTACTCCCAGAGGTCGCCGTGAAAGCCCGAGGTTCCACTCTTAAGCGTCGCATTGATGTTGCCGCCGCCGTTCCGTCCCTGGCTGGCATCGTAGAGGCTGGTCGAAACCTTGAATTCCTCTATGGAATCAGGGTTGGGCAGCGGAGTATAGGTCAATTCGCCGAACGCATAGTCGGAAGCCGAGATGCCTTCAATCAGGTAATTGTTATTGTCTTCGCGGCCGCCGTTCACGTGCATGTATACCGCACCACGTCCGAGTTGTGCAGCGCCGTTCAGATCGGAGGAAGCTCCCGCCGAGAGGGCGAGCAACTGCTGGAAGTTTCTGGTGGCCAGGGGCAAGTCGGTGATGGTCTGCGTGCCTAACGACTGCCCGGTCGTCGCGTCGGCAGTATTCACCTGCTCGACTTGCGACTGCACTTCCACGACCTCCGTCACCGTGCTCAGCTTGAGCACCGCGATCATGCGCGTGGTCTCTGTGATACGCACGACCACTCCCGGAAATTTCGTGTCCGGAAAACCCTTCGCGCTCACTTCAACCGTATAGCTACCGACCGGCAGCAGCGTGACGGTGAACAGACCAGATGCGTCCGTGGTGGTTTGGCGCATCTCTGCGGTTCCTTCGTTCTTGACGGTCACCTTGGCACTGGCAATCACCGCACCCGAAACGTCTTGCACTGTGCCGCCGATGGCACCGGTTGCTCCGCCTTGACCGAACATCCAAGTGGCGAAAGCAGCAGTGAAAAGGAACACTTCGATCATCTTGCGAAACGAAGGCATTGTGTCCTCCTAATCCCCGATAAAAAGGTTGGCCGTCAAAAGGTCGTACCACCAGACCTTTGCCCCTTGGGTTTCAGGGGTATATCACTACCCTTAGGCAAACTTCAAGAACTTTAGGTGAGCTTCAGAAGGGATCTTCGAATCGCAGCCATGCGGATATGTGATCGGTTCCAGCGGATTAGGCGCGCTGTTCAAGACTTCGTGTCGGGTCGACGAATATCCAGCACAACCCACCGGCGACACACAAAGCGGCTGCGACCATAAAAGAAGCTTCCCAGCCGAAGCGCCCGGCGATTGCCGGCGTCAGCGAGGCCGTGACCGCGCCGCCAATCTGACCTCCCATATTCATGAGCCCGGAAACAGAACCGGGAGATGATCCGGAGATATCGGCCGTAACTGACCAGTAGGAACTCTGCGCGAGATACAGGGCGCCCGCGCCTCCCGCGAGCACAATACTCGCCAGGCGCGCACTGTGCACTTCGGCGCCAAGAGCCAGAAACACCGCGGCCAGCATAATCACGATGGCGGCAAGATAGCAGCGGCCAATTCTTGAGCCGTGCCGGCGCGTAAGCCAGTCGCTGGCTATCCCACCTAATGGACAACCGGCTGCCATGGCGAGAAAAGGCAACATCGCGTAGAACGCGCTAGCCTTCAGATTCAGACCGCGAACCTGGGCGAGGTAAATGTAAAACCAGCTGAAGAAGATCCACGCGGCGTATCCGAAACTGAAGTAGCTGAGAGTGATCGCCACGACTTCCCTGCTCTTCAAGACGGTTGTCCACGGGATCAGCTTGCGGCCGGGCTTCTCCGAGACTTCGCTGGACTCCGAAACTTCGCTGGAGAGGTGAGCCAGAATGTAGGCACGCTCCGAACCGGAAACGCGCGGGTGTTCCGCCGGTGTATCGCGAGCAATCACGAACCATACCAGGCCAACAACGAGGCCTATGGCGGCGCAGATCCAGAACGAAGATCTCCAGCCGTAATGCACCATGACATATGTGATCAGCGGCGGCGACAGACCGGCTCCCACGCCGACTCCCGCGAAAATCCAGCCGTTGGCTACACCGCGCTCCGGCGCAGGGATCCAGCGCGCCACAAATTGATTGGAGGCCGGATACACCACTGCTTCACCCGCTCCCAGCAGGAAGCGGATGGAAATAAACACCAGTGTCGCGCCCCGAATCCCCGGCGGCAGCAGAGCGGTCAGGGCAGTAAAAATGCCCCACCATACCACTCCACCGGCGAGCACAAGACGTGGTCCGAAGCGGTCCGCCAATCTTCCGCCCGGCGTCTGGAAGATCGCGTATCCAGCGAGAAATGCGCTGAAGACCCACCCCAGCTGGACGTTGCTCAAATGATAGGCCGCGGCAAGGAACCCTCCGGCGATCGAGATGTTCACTCGATCGAGGAAGGCGACAGCGCTGAGAACGAAGAGCCAGAAGATGAGAAACCAGCGCACATTTCCGGAGGGCCGATTGGTCATCCTCGATCACCGGGCAAGTTCGCCAACCTGGCTTTGCTCAGGAAATTGAACTGCCTCATGACAGCAATGATCCGACGATTCCCTCGGGACAGAACCACTCGCACGCGTGGGCGAGATCGGAGCACCATGATCATTGATTCTTTCACTTCACGTAAACCAACGTCGGAACATCTAATAAAGATCATAATTTTCGCACGAACCGAAGTGCGGCAATAACTTCTTCAGTTCAAGCGTGACTCTAAGCGGGGGTTCCAGAAAAGCGTTACGAATCAGCAGGATGAAAAGGTCTGGTAGCGCTACCGGGAATCGAAGTTGTGACCCATTGAATTTTGCCCGTAAAAACGAGGAATTTTAAATGCTTTTACACCTTGAATTTGCAGAGCGTTGAAAATCCCTCGATTTTTGGAGCCATCCTTTTTTGCACAAAAACTGGTGAAATTCAAGTTCGTTTTGGATGAAATTTTGGGACAAATTGGGACAAAAACCGGGTTCGATACCTCAGCGCTACCTCACGCGTGTTTCAGCCAAGGATACTTCAGTTCTGGATGCGCAAATTCGGCGACAGAGCCGGGAAGACCAGTGAGCGGGTCCAGAAGGTCAGCGTATTTTGCTGTCCAGTCCAGCACCTGCTGAATCTCCTGCCTTTCGTCATCGGATAGCTCTCTTTGACTGGCCGCTTCCGTGAGCGCCCTGACAAACGTCCGGACACGATTGGCTTCCTGCCAATTCTTGATTAGTCCGCCGACGAATTCGGCCTTGCGCTTGTACTCTTCAGCCCGCCGCCGTTGTTCTTCCTCTTTCCTGCGCTCTTCCTCCCAGCGTCTATTCCACTCTTCACGTTCTAGTCGGTCCTTCTTGATGGCTGCCGCCGCGACCTTGAGCCCAACGATGAAGTCGCCAAGACAGCTCTCCACGATCTGAACTCTTCCGTCTGCCCATGACGCACGGATATGGGAGGTATAAGGCACTCTATCAATTGAAAGCCTTAGCCGTCCGCTTAGCGTGTAATCCCATTTGGGAGCCCTCCAAGGTTGTTTCTCTTCGTCGGGAGTCAGCACGTGAGGCTTGCTATCGATGACTTCCTGCAAACTCACTCCGACAGCTTCACCATCGACCGTGACCGTCAGGCGTTCTTCCTCTTTTTTCTTCGGCCATGAAACCACGTAGCCCCGCTCGTCAAGGGTCAAAAATAATGCGTTCATGATTCGCAAACCGCGTGACAACTGCTTTCGGGAAACTAGAAGGTGCGCGGCTGCTCCCATTTTCGGTACGAGCAGCTTCCTGTCGTTTTCCTTCCCAGAGGCGAGAAGCTTCTCTGTTCTGAGAGCCAAAGCGTGGGACAAATCTTGCGGGATTGGCACCTGCGGTGGATGTTCGGCACCTACCGCCGCGAGTTCCGGACTGAGTCGCTCGCGGATGTGGATTTGTACAGCTTCATTGCCGCTCAATTCAGGGATTAACGGCTTAGGCGCGAATTTGTGGCCTAATTCGATCTTGGTCCAGTGACCAGCCGAAGGCAGGGGGATATTGTGTTTGCGGCATGCATTGGCCAGAGTTGGAGCAGAGATTCCCAATTCTTGCGCCACCTTCTTGATCGGAGCTGCCCAAACCTTCTGGTGCAGTTCGCTTCGTGTAAGACGAATCCATGTTCCGTTCATATTTCCTTCTGAAGTTGAGGTTCGTTCGCTTAGCGAACCGAGAACACTACACCAACCATCAGACTTTTCGCAGTGAATGGGTTCGGTCAACGGAAGCGTGGCGGTTGACAATACCATCCCAATGTGCGGACGTTACCATTTGTCGCGTCGGAAGCAGATTATCGACAAAGCTTGCTCCACCACATCGGAATTCGCCCAGATTCAGAATCGCATTCTCTCGTAGTGGGATTGCAGGACGCCCAACTGGCCAGCCTTCAGTGCTAGTGCTCGACTTGAAACATCTCCATCCACACCCCGTGCGTAACTTCCGGGGATAGCAGAAAACTCGCCCCATAGAAGCCTTTG
>JASHQK010000314.1 GCA_030039195.1 Candidatus Sulfotelmatobacter sp. | reverse complement strand
GCTCAGTTGCAGGGAATTCTTGCCTGGGAAAGTTACAACCGTCTTCCTGAGATTTGTGTTCCTACTCTTGTGATCCACGGCGAGAACGACCGTCTCGTGCCTGCGGGCAATGGGAGAATAATCGCGGACCGCATCCCTGGCGCAAGGCTTGCACTTATTCCGCACGCTAGCCATATTTTCCTAACGGATCAGCCCCAGATTGCAAACGACGCAATCTTGAGCTTCTTCAAGGCACAAACTGCGGGTGCTGACAAGAATCATCCACTCCCGACTGCGCTGCTCAGCAACCAACGTTCGCATTGCACGAAGGAAACAACTTTATGTTAAAGGAGGCCGACACGACTCAGGATTCCGCTGTGAGCGTGAAGCGATTGTTTGATCTGACGGGTCGCGTTGCCATCATTACGGGAGGGTCGATCGGGCTTGGCCGCCAGATGGCGGAAGGTCTCGCCGAAATGGGCGCCAACCTGGTGCTATGTGCTCGCAAAGCCGAGCGCTGTCAGGCCGCCGTCGAAGAACTGCAGCAACTCGGCATCAAAGCCATGTCGCTCGCCTGCGATGTGAGAAATCAGACCAGCATTCAGGAACTTGTCGACGCGACCATCTCTCAATTCGGAAAGATCGACATTCTGATTAATAACGCCGGTGTTTCCTGGGGCGCACCAGCCGAGGAAATGCGGCTGGAAGATTGGAACAGAGTTATCGAGACGAATCTCACCGGAAGTTTTCTCTGCGCACAAGCGGTCGGCCGAATCATGATTCGCCAGGGTCGCGGGAAAATCATCAACATTGCGTCGGTTGCGGGATTGGGCGGCGCTCCTCCTGAACTTCCGGCCATCGGATATCACGCCAGCAAAGGCGGAGTCATCGCCTTCACGAAAGATCTCGCCTGCAAATGGGCAATCCACAACATCCAAGTCAACGCGATCGCGCCCGGCTGGTTTCCCACGCACATGTCGAGCCGAGTCATCGAGCGCCACAAGGAACTGTTTCTCTCTCACATCCCTTCGCGGCGCTTCGGCAATGAACATGACTTGAAAGGTGCGGCAGTGTTTCTCGCTTCCGACGCTTCAAATTATGTCACCGGGCATCTTCTCGTGGTCGATGGCGGCCAAACTGCCTGGTGAAGAGAGATCATGAACATTCCGCTCACGCCAGTCCGTTTTTTGCGCTATGCCGAGCAGCAATTTCCTGAGAAAACTGCGGTCGTCTGCCGGGATCAGCGCTTCACCTATGCAGAATTCGCAGAACGCGCGCGCCGTCTGGCAGGTGCTTTGCGCGATGTCGGGGTAGGCCCGGGAGACCGCGTTGCATTTCTCAGCCTGAATTGCCACCGACTTCTGGAAGCTTATTACGGTGTTCTCGAAGCCGGGGCGGTTCTGCTACCGCTGAATATCCGGCTCGCCCCGAGCGAACTGTCGCTCATTCTTAACGATTCGGGAACGAAGGCACTTTTTCTACAGCATGAGTTTGTCCCACTCGTCGATGCATTCCGAAAGAGCGTCTCAGCGATTCAGAGCTTTTTTGTGCTCGACTCTGCACCGCAATTGCCATGGCTTTCACCGCAGAGCTACGAAGAGATGCTGACGGCTGCGACTCCGCATCAAGCCGACATTCTGCCGATCGACGAAGACTCGCTCGCGGAGCTTTTCTATACCAGTGGCACAAGCGCCAATCCCAAGGGCGTGATGCTGACTCACCGCAATATCTATCTTCACGCACTCTCTGTGTGCATCAACTTCCGCACTAAAGACGACGCCGTGCAGTTACACACGATTCCGCTTTTTCACGCGAATGGATGGGGTATGGCGCACTCCGTCACTCTGGTCGGCGGGCGACATATCATGCTTGGTCGGTTTACCTGCGCTGAGGTCTTTCGCCTGATTGAGCGAGAACGCGTCGACTCGCTCAGCCTCGTGCCGATCATGGCGACTGCCCTAGTGAATTCGCCGGACCGCCAAAAATATGACTTGAGCAGTGTCCAGTGGATTTCGATCGGTGGCGCTGCCTCTTCGCCCACGCTGATTAGGCAGATGGAAGAGGCCTTTGGCTGCGAATGCTTCGCCGGATACGGTCTCACAGAAACGGCGCCGGTTCTCTCCACCGCGAAAATGAAACCGAGTGTGCAACTCGAGGACGACCGCCGTTACGCTGCTCAGGCGATGACCGGCTATGCCATCCCCGGGGTCGAGCTTCGAGTGGTGGATCACAACGGACGGGATGTCCCGCGCGACGGGAAGACGATGGGCGAAATCGTTACCCGCGCGGATGGCGTCATGCAGGGTTACTGGCAACAACCGGGAGAAACGGCGCACGTGATGCGCGGCGGCTGGTTTCATACCGGGGATATGGCCAGCATCGACGAGAGTGGCAGCATTCTCATCGTTGATCGAATGAAAGACATCATTGTCAGCGGTGGCGAGAATATTTCCTCGCTCGAAGTGGAGAACGTCATTCTCGCGCATCCCGGTGTCTATGAGGCGGCTGTTATTCCTATGCCTGACGAAAAATGGGGAGAAGTGCCCAAAGCGTTGGTAATCGCAAAACCGGGATCGAGCCTCACCGTAGCCGAGTTGCTGGAATTTTGCCGTTCGCGTATTGCACATTACAAGTGTCCGCGCTCGATCGAATTTCTTGAGAGCTTGCCCAAAACCGCAACTGGAAAAGTCCTCAAGAAAAACTTGCGCCAGGCGTATGGAACGAACCCGCACGTCGCCACAGAATCAAGTGCGCGAAGGTAGGAACCATCGTTGGACACTGGAACAAGAGCATCCGAAAAAACACGGAGTATACCGTGAAACTTCGTGCCCTTCGTGATTGAAAATTGTCGAACCGAAGAGAGTGCACCTATGGCCGAGTTAGTGGAACTTGCCCGAGATCATGAGATCGCAATCATTACGATTAACAATCCCCCAGTGAATGCTCTGAGCCCGGCGGTTGCACAAGGGATCGCCAATGCCATCGAGCAGGTCACGAATGATGATTCCATCAAAGCCGTGGTGCTGATTGGCGGCGGACGCACGTTTATCGCCGGCGCCGACATCAAGGAATTCGGCAAAATCACTTCCGGAAAAACTCCGCGCGGCGCGGGCCTGCTCCCATTGTTATTGCGAATCGAAAACGGCAAGCCTACAGTTGCAGCAATTCACGGCAGTGCGTTCGGAGGCGGCCTAGAACTCGCGATGGCTGCTCACTATCGCGTAGCGGCCCCAGATGCGCAACTTGGACAACCCGAAGTAAAGCTCGGCATCATCCCCGGAGCCGCCGGCACGCAGCGGCTCCCCCGGCTTGTGGGTACGGCCAAAGCTGTTGAGATGTGCGCCGAAGGCAATCCAATCAGTGCGCGGGATGCACTGAACTTCGGCCTGGTCGATCGTCTGGTTGAAGGCGACCTCCGGATCGGCGTTCTTCAGTTCGCGCACGAAATCGCTGGAAAACCTTCGCCAAGAACTCGCGAGCGCAACCAGAAGCTCGGTTCTCCCGAGCAGAATGCTACGCTCTTTACCGCAGCTCGCGACAAAGCGCGTACGAAGCAGCGTGGGATGACCGCGCCACTCGCGGCAATCGACGCAGTGGAAGCGGCCACCAAGGTTCCTTTCAACGAAGGATGCCAGATAGAACAAAAACTATTTCAGCAATGCCTTTTTTCCGAGCAATCGAAAGCACTCATCCACGTCTTTTTCGGCGAGCGCGAAGTGGCCAAGATTCCTGACATCCCGAAAGAGACGCCGTCTATCCCTATCGACTCCGCGGCCGTCGTTGGCGCTGGCACCATGGGCGGCGGCATCGCCATGGTATTCGCGAACGCTGGGATTCCGGTGCTGCTCAAAGATGCTGACCAGCCTGCACTCGACCGTGGCCTGTCTACGATTCAGAAGAATTATCAGAACTCCGTCAAGCGCGGACGTTTTACGCAGCATTTTGCCGACGAACGCCTGAAACTAATCCAGCCCACGCTTACCTACGACGATTTCGGCAAAGTGGACATCATCGTTGAGGCCGTGTTTGAAGGCATGGCACTCAAGAAAGAAGTCTTCGCGCAGCTGGATCATGTCTGCAAACAAGGTGCGATTCTGGCGAGCAATACCTCGACCCTCAATATCGATGAGATTGCCTCCGCCACATTGCGGCCCGAATCGGTCATTGGGACTCACTTCTTCAGTCCTGCAAACGTCATGCGGCTGCTCGAAATCGTACGCGATAAGCGTACGAGCAAAGAGGTGATCGCAACGTGTATGCAACTCTCGAAGAAGCTCGGCAAGGTCGGCGTTCTCGTAGGAAATTGCCGCGGTTTTGTAGGCAACCGCATGTTCCACCATTACGGGCGCGAAGCAGTTTTTCTGGTCGAAGAAGGAGCCAGCCCGCAAGCTGTCGATCAAGCTCTTTACGATTTCGGCATGGCGCTGGGTCCGCTCGCCACTGGCGACTTGGCCGGCCTTGATGTGGGCTGGCGTATTCGCAAAGAATACCGCCATCTGGAAAAGCGCGGCGTACGCCAGCCAATCGTTAGTGACAGTCTGTGTGAACTCGGACGTTATGGCCAGAAAACCGGCGCTGGCTGGTACAAGTACGACGAGAACCGGCGCGCCGCTCCTGATCCCGAAGTGAATGAAATGGTTCGTAAGTGGGCAATCGAAGCGGGAATTCCGCAGCGTGATATTTCCGACGAAGAAACTGTCGAGCGGTGCGTTTACGCGTTGGTCAACGAGGGCGCGCGCATTCTTGAGGAAGGCATCGCGATGCGCGCCGTGGATGTCGACATTATTTACGTCAACGGCTACGGTTTCCCGTCTTATCGCGGCGGCCCCATGTGGTATGCCGATACCATCGGACTCCAGAACGTTTACCAGCGAATTTGCGAGTTTCATTCCGAGCATGGTGAACTTTGGGAACCGGCGCCGCTGTTGCGCCGTTTAGCGGAAGAAGGGAAGACTTTCGCAGAATTTACAGGTTCGCAGACGG
>JASHQK010000313.1 GCA_030039195.1 Candidatus Sulfotelmatobacter sp. | reverse complement strand
GCGGGCGTTTTCGGGGAGATGATTACGGGACGAATGTTGCATGGCGAGCCACGCGCGACGGTCGACACGGTGCGGATGGGAAAGAAAATGATGTTTGCCAGTTCATATAAGGCAGAACGCGAGCTGGGATGGAAGATTGTTCCGGTCGAAGGCGCGTTGCGAAGGGCGGTGAAGTGGTTTCGGGGAAATGGGTATGTGTGAGGATCTGAGTTCGGGGCATATGCTGTTCCCACGTCTCGCAGCGGCGGCGAGACGTGGGGCACGCCAAGCCCCACAACACGAAGGTCAAAATTCCCGCAGAAGGTTGAAATTTAAAGCCAGCGCCTGAAGGCGGACTGAGGTGGGAATCCTTATGGCACGCATAAATGCGTGCCCTGATACGCAGCACATTTTCGGCGAGAAGTGGGCACCCTCGAATTTTTGAGGAACGAACGGTGGAGACAGGGACGGGGCACCAGTGCACCGGCGATTTTGAGAGACGAGGCGCAACCGCATGATTGCGATAGTGGCGGCACTCGAGCGCGAGGTGCGCGAGCTGATCAACGGTTGGCGTGTAAACCAGAGAGAATGGGGTGGGCAGGAATTCCGGTTTTTCGAAAAGGGCGAAATCGTAGTCGTGTGCGGAGGAATTGGGTTCGAGATGGCGCGGCGAGCTGCGGAAGCGGCGACTGCTTTGTATGCCCCGGAGGTGATTTATTCCGCCGGATTTGCCGGAGCGCTGGAGCCTGCGCTGAAAATTGGGGATGTGCTGCGGCCAGCCAGGGTAGTGAATGCGGGCGATGGCAGCAGCGTGGCATTAGCCGGTGGGCAGGACGTGCTGGTGACTTTTACGTCGATTGCCAGTCCGGAACAGAAGAAGAACCTGCGAGACGCGTACGCGGCGCAGGCAGTCGACATGGAAGCGGCGGCGGTTGCTCGGGCCGCGGAGGCGCGAGGAATCAAATTTGGCGTGATCAAAGTAATTTCCGACGAGTTCGATTTTGTGTTTCCATCGATGGAGCTGTTCGTAAGCGCTCGGGGCAAATTTTCGGATTGGAAGTTTGCCCTGTTTGCGGCATGGAGGCCCTGGCTTTGGCCCCGAGTGGCGCAACTGATGCGGAACAGCGCGCACGCGTCGCGAGTTCTGTGCGAGGCGCTTGGGAGGATTGCCGCAGAAAAGATCGGCGCAGAACAGTTCGGCGCAGAACAGTGAGTTTCGTTAGGAGAAAAGCAGGTTTCTCGGCTCCGAGGAATTACCCTTCGCGCGATTCCGCTCCGCTCGGAATGACAAACCATCTCGAAGTGAAAAAATGAGTGTGTTCTCTCCGCAAGAAAGGGTCGATGCTGCAGGCAAAACAGCAGATTCCTCCTCGCTCGCTGCGCTCGCGCGTCGGAATGACAAAGCGGCAAAATGCATGGGTCCTTCGCTACGGTCAGGATGACAAGCTGGATCAGGATTTGTAATTCGAAAACGGAGAGGCGAACATAATGCGGAAAATCCTGTTCACGATCGTCGCGGTTGTGATCGCGGCTGGATTGTGGGGGCAGAATTCCGATCCGACGATTTACGCGGAGAGTTTCCGGAAACATGAAACGCACATCACGGAAGACAGCTTTGAGGCCAAGTTGAGTCCAGATAACCCGACGTACCGAGAACGTATCAAGGATTCTGTGGGCAATGATCGTTACGAACTGACGATTACTCCTCAGGGGCCAGAGGGTGACAACAAGATTACTTCGTGGCGCGTCGCGTTGCGCGATCTTCATTACACCATTTACAGCAATCTGCTGGTTGCCGACCAGCAACCGTCAACGGATGCGAAGAACACGCTGTGGTGGCTGAATCCCAATCCGTTCGTGGCGGTGCCGATCCGCGCGAGAAGGATCGTGAAGGTGGATGGGTTTTATGTCGTGATTCAGGTGAAGGATCTTCATTTCACTCCGCTGGATTCGCCGTATCTCGATTCCATGACGGTGAAGTTTCAGGTTACGAACAGCGATCCGAGGACGGGTCGGTGAATTCGTCCGAGGTCATGGAAGTCAAAATCCCCACCCTAGCTGCAGAAAACGCGGCTAGGATGGGGCACCCTCAAGATTGATTGAGGGGCACCTCAAAATGAACTTCTGTGTCGGATGGGAAATTTTCATTGCCGGATCGGGTACATGGGGAAAAGTCGGCGCAGGAATTCATCTATAATTCAAAGAGGCATTCTCCAAAAAACCAATGCATTTTCTCCCCTTTGCAGCGGTCGTGATCGGCGGCGAGGCCGCCGAAATGCTATCCAACACCGGCCCTGTGGCCAAACTGGTGCTGCTGGTTCTGCTGGTCTTCAGCATCCTCTCGTGGGCAATCATCCTGACGAAATGGAGCCTTCTGCGGAGGGCGCGGACGCAGAGCGGGCGGTTCGTGCGCGCGTTCCGCAAAGCGCAGCGGTTGCAGGACGTGGCCGCGGTCGCGGATCAGTTCCGGCCGAGCCCGCTGGTGGGGGTTTTTGAGGGCGGGTTCGAGGAATTGAAGCGGCAGCTCGCGTCCGTGGGGGTGTTGCGGAATATGACGGCGATCCAGCGGGGAATGCAGATTGGCGCGTCGGAAGAGATCACCCGACTGGAGCGGAATATGCCGTGGCTGGCGATCACCGCTGCGGCGAGTCCGTTTGTGGGATTGTTCGGGACGGTGTGGGGCATTATTGACGCGTTTTCCGGATTGGGGACGGCCGGCGCGGCGACGCTGCGCGCGGTGGCTCCGGGAATTTCAGAAGCGCTAATTACGACGGCGGCGGGCCTGGCGGCTGCAATTCCGGCGCTGATCGCCTACAACCTGATTGGCGCGTCGATTCGCGAGTTTGCGGCGCGGGGCGATGACTTTGCGCTGGAAGTGCTGAACGCGGTTGAGCTGAGCCAGGCGCAGGCTCCGGCTCAAGTTCCGATGGATGCGAGGCGCTGATGGCGTTCACGGTGAGCAACGGGCGCACGCAGACGTCGATGGCCGACATCAACATCACGCCGCTGGTCGATGTGGTGCTGGTGCTGCTGATTATTTTCATGGTGACAGCTCCGGTTCTGCAATCGGGGATCGATGTGAACGTGCCGAAGACGCGCACAGTCCGCGAGATCACGCAAGAGCGTCTGGTGCTGACGATCGACAAACAGCAGCGCGTGTTTCTGGGGAATGATCCGATCAACATCAATGAAATTGGGACGAAGCTGCGGCAGAGGATTCGCGATCCGCACAATCAGTTCATTTTTGTCCGGGCGGACGAAGAGGTTCCTTTTGGCGTGTTCGCGACGGTCATGGACGCGGTGAAGCAGGCCGGGATCAACAATGTCAGCATTGTGACCCAACCCCTGGAGCAGCATGGCGGCAAGCGCTGAAATTTATTTTGAACACGACCGCTGGGCGAGGCCGCTGGCCTGGTCGGCAGGACTGCACGTCGCATTTACGGCGCTGTTGTTGATTTATGTTGCGGTGTTCAGCGGGCCGAGCGGGAACGAGTGGGGCGCGGGCGGAGGTGGAGAAGCGATCGGGGCGACGCTGGTGACAACCGTGCCGCTGCCGGCGAATCCGGAAGGGAAGAATGTTCTCGCGAATGAATCGAAGGGAGTGACGCAATCGCAGCCGAAGGTCGAACCGAAGCCCGAACCTGATGCGATCGAGATTCAGGGCAAGAATGCGAAGATCAAGCCCAAGAGAAAACAGGAAACCGTAACCAAGGAAAAGCCGCTTCCCGCGCAGGAACCGGAGGAGACGAATCAGGTTGCGTTTGGCGAGGGCGGGCCGGTGAGCGGTCCGTATGGGACGTTCAGCGCAGCGGGCGCGAAGGGTGGATTTGGAATTACGGGCGGAGGCGGGGATTTCGGAACAAAATATGCGTTTTATGTGCGCGGGATCCAGCAGAGGGTGTCGGAGAATTGGCTGAAATATCAGGTCGATCCGCGGATTACGAGTGCGCAACGCGTGTATGTAATGTTTGATGTGGCGCGGGATGGACATCCCTCGAATGTGCAGATCGAGCAGTCGAGCGGGGTACCGTCGCTCGATGATTCTGCTCTGAATGCGGTCAAGCGGGTTGATACTTTCGGATCATTGCCGGCGGACTATCCCGGGAGCAAAATTTCAGTTGAGTTTTGGTTCGATTACAGCAGGAATTCGCATTAGCGTAGTTGTAAATCAATTCATTCAGGAGTTGAGCAGCGCATGCGGAACGTGGCGCGCGGATGAGGGGTTTGGGTCTTGTTCAACAATTCATATCGTGATACGATACTGTCGTATAGAGTACGTTTTTCCTTAAAACCACGGATGGACCTACACCGAAGACGTGAACTCCGGCGGTGGTCGTGCAGTCTGCGATGGGTAGTCTCCGGACTGGCGCTGGTGGTTGCGTGCTGTTTCCTTTCTGTTTTCGCTTCCGCGCAGGATTGGGTCAAGACGGGCACGAGCCTGGGAGTGGAGAAGGCTCGCCTGGCTGTGGCCGATTTCAAGTCTTCGAGCAATGACCCGCAAAATGCCCGTCTGCTGGACGCGTTCAACAACACCTTGTGGAATGATCTGGACGTCTGCGGGATCGTGGAGCTGGTGTCGAAGAGTTTCTATCCTTTGCAGGTTCCCGCACAGCCGACCGACGTAAATCTTCCGGCATGGAGCGCGCCGCCTCCGAAAGCAGGGTATCTCGCGTTCGGCAATCTGGGAGTAAATGCGGGAAGGCTCACCGTGCAGGGCTGGCTGTATGACGTGACCAATACGCAATCGCCGCTGGTGCTGGGCAAACAGTATGCCGATGATGCGCCGAGCGAGGCTTCGGCGCGGGTGATGGCGCACAAGTTTGCCGACGAAATTATTTTCCGGCTGGGCGGGGGCATACCGGGAATCGCGGAGAGCCAGATTTATTTTGTCAGCGACCGCAGCGGGCATAAAGAAATCTGGGGCATGGATTACGACGGTCAGAACCAGCATCAGATCACGCATCTCGGAGCGATTTCGCTTTCGCCGAGAATTTCGCCGGACGGATCGCGAATCGCGTTCAGTTCTTTGAGCAAGTCGGGGTGGGAAATCAAGATGTACTCGCTGGACCTGAACCGGATGGTGAGTTTTCCGCGCCTTGGCGGCACGAATCTTTCGCCGGCGTGGTCGGGTGACGGACTGAAGCTGGCGTTTTCTTCTTCGCGCAGCGGCGAGCCCGAGATTTATATCGCGGATGCCTCGGGCGGAAACATGCTTCGGCTGACGGATTCGAAGGGGCCAGATGTTTCTCCGACCTGGAATCGCAAGACCAACGCGCAGATCGCGTTTGTAAGCGGGCGAACCGGGCTGCCGCAGATTTACATGATGGGAACCGACGGCACGAACCAGCAGCGCATGACCGACGAGGGCTATGCGGTCTCGCCGAACTGGTCGCCGAACGGGCAATTCCTGACCTTTGCGTGGGTGCGGAAATATGGTCCGGGAGATCCGGGCTCATCGGATATCTATCTGATGGATATTGCCAGCAAACAGTGGGTGCAGCTGACGCATGATGGCGGGCGCAACGATTTTCCATCGTGGTCGCCGGACGGACGGCATATCGTATTTCAGTCGAATCGCACTGGCACCCTCCAAATCTGGTCGATGCTGGCAGATGGAACGCATGCGCAGCAATTGACATTCACGGGGCACAGCTCGCAACCGAATTGGAGTTGGAAGTAATGAATTTGCAGTTGGAAATCGTACTGAGTAGTTAAACAAGTAAATACGCTTCGTCTGACTTTGAAGCTATGCTTTGAGGTCGCAGGAGGATCAAAGTGAAGAAAAGCAGCAAAGGGTTGTTCCTGGTATTCGCGCTGGGCGCGCTTCTGGCCCTGGGCGCTTGCCACAAGAAGGCGGCTCCGCCGCCGCCACCACCACCACCGCCGCCAGCGGCACCAACGGCATCCATCTCGGTAGATCCGAGCAGTATTCAGGCGGGACAGTCGGCTACGCTGAGTTGGCAGACCACGAATGCCACCGACGTTTCGATTGACGGAATCGGAGCGGTTCAACCCAACGGATCGCAGAGCGTTTCGCCGACCGATTCGACCACGTATCACCTGGTCGCAAAAGGTGCGGGTGGAACGCAGGAAGCCACGGCACGGCTGACGGTCACGCAGCCGCCACCCCCGCCTCCACCGCCGCCGACCGTTTCCGATCAGGACCTGTTCAATCAGAACATCAAGGACATCTACTTTGATTACGACAAGTCCGACATCCGTGCGGACCAGGAATCTTCGATGCAGGCCGACGTCCAGTTCCTGAATCAGCACTCCAACATTAACTTCACGGTAGAAGGCCATTGTGACGAGCGCGGATCGACCGAGTACAACATTGCTCTGGGCGATAAGCGAGCCACAACCGTGAAGAATGCGCTGGTGGCGGGTGGCGTCAGCGCCAGCCGAATTAAGACCATCAGCTACGGCAAGGAAAAACCATTCTGCACCGAAAGCAACGAAGCTTGCTGGCAGCAGAACCGGCGCGGTCACTTCGTCTATAACCAGTAGAATTGGCAAGGGGACGCTCAGCGGGCGTCCCCTGCCGTTGTTTTCGCGGGATGACGCTGGAGTTCGTCTGGACCAGCCAGCGGAGATTGCTCCCTGGCCCGGCGGGGGCCTCCGTAATTTGTCAGTTGAGGTTTCCGGTTCCCTCCGGCCTTTCTCAGCGCAGTGGCCCTTCCTTGTGGGACAATCAAAGCGTCAAATCAGCGTGCCCGTGAGTCCGACCAATCCGGTAATCTGTTGATCAGGAAATGCCTATGAAACCACACCGTATCGCAACAATCGTAGCGTTCGCCGCCATGCTTGGGCTGGGGGTGTCGCCGGCCTGGGGCGTGAGCAAAGAAATGGTGCAGTTGCAGACGCAGGTGCAGCAACTGCAGGAGCAGATGACGGCGATGCAGCGCAGCTTCGACGAGCGCATGGGCGTCATGAATAGCCTTGTGCAGCAGAGCACAGACGCCACCAATAAAGCGGCAGCTGCGATCAACACGCTGCAGACGACGCTGCAGAAACAGCAAACCGATGCCAGTGGGAGGTCGGATCAGCTTTCGGGGCAGATTCAGGCGCTGAACGATTCGATCGACGAACTGAAAGTGCGCCTGACGCAGGTGGCCAAGCAGCTGCAGGATTTGCAATCGACGCAACAGACCCAGGCCGCGGCATTAGCGCAACAACAGCAGCAACAGCAAGCGCTGGCGCAGGCTCCGCCGCCCGATGTGCTCTATAACAACGCGGTTCGAGACTACACCAGCGGCAACAACGATCTCGCGACCCAGGAATTCTCCGATTACATCAAGTTTTATCCCAACACCGATCTGGCCGGGAACGCGTATTTCTATCTGGGCGAGATGCAATACAAGCAGGGAAATTATCAACAGGCGGCGCAGAGTTACGATCAGGTGCTGCAGAATTTTCCCAGCGGGAACAAGGCCGCTTCGGCAGAGCTGAAGAAGGGGTTTGCGCTCATCGAGTTGGGCAAGCAGGATGATGGCGTGAGCGAGTTGCGGCACTTGATCCAGCGCTATCCGCACTCGCCCGAAGCGTTGCAGGCCCGGGATCGGCTGAGAAAGTTGGGCGTGCCGACGAGTGTGAGAAGGCAGGGCTAGGGCAGAACTGGTGCCGTCCGCTGAAGCGGACTCGATTGGTTTCGCTTCTCGCTTTCCCGCCACTTCCGTGGCGGGCTTTCACATGCCGCCGCTGCGCGGCTGACGACGGGGAAAGTCGCACGGCTCAATGGTGGATTGGGGGCGGAAATTCCTCGATGGGCGCCCTACGCCGCGTGATGCTTTGTGGCCTTGTGAGCGTGGTGCTTAGTCGCTTTGTGGGCGTGATGCCGCTGTACGTGATGCTTCGTCTTCACGCGAACGATATGCGGTGACTGCGCGGTGGCCCAAGTGAGTGAGACCAAGCAGAACAAGATCAGAAGCAGACGGAAAAGAGCCCTCATAAATCCTCGAGGTTGAATGATTCTCCTGCGTTTATAGCTATTTTCCCGGCAGAACTCCAGTGATAAAGTGGGCGACAGGGGCGTGTCTGGTAGTCCGCCGTAACTGCCCCTCATTTATCCCTGAGGTAGAAATCATGCTACATACGACCATTGATCAGGACGTGCAAAAGGGCGCAAGTGAAGGGGAACACAACAGGCCGGAAGGAAATGTCGGTCTGCAGAAACAGCTTGGGCATCGGGATCAGGACGAGATGCTGAAGGATGCGGATTCGGATTTTCCCGAGCCGGGTGGGAATGAGGAACACAGCGGGGAGCGGACGAAGAGGAGCGCGTAAACCTACCGCGCTGGAGTTCCGCTCGCGTGTGTCCGGGCGGCGAACGGTATCGGGATTCTTCGTCAATTGACGAACCTGGCACGAGGCGCGTGCCGGAACGCGGTAAGGACGCGAAGTGTTGCCGGCAAATTCAGCGTCCCGAGGAATCACCACAGCCTGTCCGGTTCAGAACACCGCGGTCCGGTAATGGACGGTGTCCTCGAGGTTCCGTGTTGCAAGTAGAGGACTTTTGCGTTGTCCCGGCAGGAACGTTGGATGCTGGGTTGTTCTCCATTCTCTGGGTGTGAGGCGTCTCTTGAAAAGGACCGAGAGGGTGCGGCAGATGGTGTCCGGTCCGCTGGAATCCATCGATCTCCAACACCGGACGGAGGAAGGCTGGAAGCTGGTGGCGATTGAGTGGGAGCGGGAGGTCGAAGCCGCCGACGATCAGTTGTTGGCCGAGGTGCCTTTCGGACTCCGGATCGGCCCGGAAACGCAGCGACTGGAACAGGATCCGACCGAACGGGAGGTTTTATTGCAGTTGATGGAACTTATCGTTGAGGAAGGCTCATACGCGCACATTGCAAACGAGATTAATCGCCGGGGATTCCGCACTCGACAAGGCGCGAGGTGGACTCCCGTGTCGGTTTTTGAGATGTTGCCCCGTCTCATTGAAGTAGGCCCACAGTTGTTCCAGAGCGCTGAATGGCAGAAGCGCCGGCAGCACATTTCGCACGAACACTGAGTGATACCTGCGCGCGCTTCGAAGCTGTGTCACGCAAGGTCTCGGCGGCGGACCAGTTTGAGAGTGCAAAGGGGATGTTTCGCGAAGGTTCAACACACCCGGCGGGCTTAAGGACATGAAGCAAGTGTCGATTCCTCTGCAGCCAGCATTTGCGCGCGAGTTCGCCCAGGAGTGGGTGGAGGCGTGGAACAGCCACGACCTGGAAAGAATCCTCGCTCACTACGACGATGAGGTGGTGCTGATCTCTCCGGTTGCACTCAAGTTGCTAAACAATGGCGACGGTGTGGTGCGAGGGAAAACCGCGCTGCGCGAATACTTTCTGCGTGGGATTCAGGCATTTCCGAACCGGCGCTTTGATCTGATCGAAGTGCTCTGGGGAGTGGAGACGGTGGTCGTGTGTTACGGCAATAATGTCCGTGGAAGCAAGTCGGCCGAGGTCATGCAATTGACGGTGGAGGGGAAGATTCGGCGCGTGTGGGCGAATTACGATCAGTAGGCAGAGGAGCTCAGACCTCGGCCAGAGCGGCGTCCTCAGCCGCGTAATCAAATTGCGCCGACGACACAGTCGGCGCGTTTTCCAGCTCCCAAGGTATTGTCTGCCGGATGGCTTCTTCAAGTGCGACGGGCTCGGCATATCCCAGCTCGTGGCGGATGCGGGCTGAACTCGCCGCCCAATGCTGTGCGTAATTTCCGGGCTGGACGAGGTGGCGTGGCGTGCGCTCGGGCGGCAGTACAAGAAACTCCCCGTTCCACTGCATCTCCTCCGCAATCTTCCGCGCCCACTCTAACTCGCTGAACGGGGGCTCCTCACAGATGTTGTAAATACGCTGCGCTGCGCGATCATCGGTGGCAGCCAGGGCGATGGCTGCTGCCACGTTGCCAACGAAGCCGCGCGGTGAACGCCAGGCGGCTTGCGGCTCGGAGAAAATGATCTGCCGCCGCCCATCTGCGATGCGTTTGACAACCGGATAAAAGCGGTGCAGCGGATCGCCGGGGCCATACACCATGGGTAAGCGTAGAACCACGCCCGAGAGGGCGTCATCGTTCATCACCACCCGCTCAGCAGGAATTTTGTCATAGTCGTCGGTGGCCCACGTAAAAATCTTCCGCATCATCTGCATTGCCTCGGGAGGGTAGGGATGCAGGCTGTGTCGAAGTTCGGAGTCTTCCGCAAGCGGCAACCCTTGAAGAGGACCAACTTCAGTTCCGTGCGTAATGCCCACAGCCCGGTAGACGTCCATGCTGCTCAGCATCACGACACGTGCGGCAATGCCGCGGAAGGCATTCATCAACTCTTCCGCTTGTGCGCCGGAACTGATGACCACGTCGATGACTACTTCGGGAGCAAAGCGCTCGAGATCGCGAGCGCTCTTCGAGAGGTGATTACGGTCTCCTCGAATTGCTTCCAGCGCGGGGGGCAGGGGAGCAATACCGCGGTGAAAGACCGCGACTCGGTGTCCGCGTTCCCGCAAGATGGCAGCAACACGGCGCCCGATGAAGCCATTTCCGCCAATGAGAAGAATGCGCATCGATCACCGCGCAGAATCCTACCGCAGCTCTTCCATGCAGGCGTCGAGGACTTCTTTCGGGGGACGCGTCATGGAATCGGGCAGCGTCGCGAGCGGCTGATCGACGACGTTCAGCAGGTCGATGAAATTCGGCGCCTGCGGATTCACGTAGAACACGCCGGTCAGGACCTCGCCCTTGTCGTGCGCTTCGGTCAGGCGGGTGAGCGCATGAATCTTGTCAGTTGGGTCGTAGTTTTCTTCGAGCTTGCGCAAGTGCAGACGCGATCCATCGTGCATGGTGACCGCGATAGTGGATCCAGGATCGTATTCTACGTCGATATCTTCGAAGTGCGGGACGAAGCTGACTTCCTGCAGAATCTCTTCGTGTTCTTTGACGTACTTGTACGATTTGGTCGAGCCTTCGTGGTCGTTGAAGGTGACGCAGGGCGAAACCACGTCGAGCATGACGGTGCCCTTGTGCGCGATCGCGGCTTTGAGCATGGCACTGATCTGCTTCTTGTCGCCGGAGAAAGAGCGACCGACGAACGTGGCTCCGAGTTGAATGGCGAGAGCGCAAGTGTCGATGGGCGGAAGATCGTTCGCGATACCGGTTTTCAATCGCGAGCCCAGATCGGCGGTCGCGGAGAACTGGCCCTTGGTGAGGCCGTAGACGCCGTTGTCTTCGATGATGTAAATGATCGGCAGATTGCGGCGCATGAGGTGAATGAATTGTCCGATGCCGATGGATGCGGTGTCGCCATCGCCCGAGACGCCGATGCACACCAGTTTGCGATTGGCGAGGAGCGCGCCGGTGGCGACCGAGGGCATGCGTCCGTGAACCGCGTTGAAGCTGTGCGAGCGGCTGAGAAAATAGGCCGGAGTTTTCGAAGAGCAGCCGATGCCGCTGGGTTTGATCACGAACTCGGGTTCGACGCCCATCTCGAACATGGCTTCGATGATGCGTTCGGAGATGGCGTTGTGGCCGCATCCCGCGCAGAGCGTGGTTTTGCCGCCCTTGTAGTCGATGACGGTGAGGCCGATGCGATTGGTCTTTGGACCGGGGGCGGATGTGCCGGGTTCAACAGTGGTGGTGGACATTTATGTTTTCCTCAGGGGCCAAAGCCCCTCTATTAAGAGCTCTTTAACGCGGCCCTGAAGGGCCGCTCTTCCACGGTGCGATGCGTTTCTGCCGCTCTCAAGTCCAACCTATCTTCCTTCCATGCTGGTCAGTTCGTCGGTGATCGAGCGCGCGTCGAGCGGAAGGCCCGTGATGTGCGAGATGCTGCGCAGACGTCCGATCAGCTCAGGCTTCAAGTCAAGCTTGAGCAGGCAGAGCATCTGCGCGTCGCGATTCTGTTCGACCACGTAAACGCGATCGTGCTGCTCGATGAAATCGTGCACCTCACGCGTGAAGGGATAGGCGCGAAGACGGAGATAATCCGTTTCGATTTTGTATTCCTCGCGGAGTTGATCCCGGCTTTCAGTGATTCCCCAATGTGAAGTTCCGTAGCCTATGATGCCGATTTTCGCGTCGCGACCCTTCGTGATTTCCGGCCGCGGAACGAAGGAGCGCGCGGTTTCGAATTTGCGGTTGAGGCGCTCCATGTTGTTTTCAAAGTCGTCAGCGCGCTCGCTGTATTGCGCTCGCTCGTTGTGGCCGCTGCCGCGGGCGAAATAGGCGGACGCGGGATGCGATGTGCCAGGTAGCGTGCGGTAGCCGATGCCGTCGCCGTCGACGTCTTTGTAGCGGGAGAAACTGCCGAGGCGGTCGAGATCTTCCTTGCTCAGAACTTTGCCGCGTTTGATTGGCGTAGTCGGATACTGAAAGGGATCGGACATCCAGTTGTTCATGCCCAGATCGAGATCGGACATGACGAACACCAGCGTCTGAAATTGCTCGGCGAGATTGAAGGCTTCGGTCGCCATGTTGAAACACTCTTCAACCGAGCAGGGAATCAGCATGATGTGCTTGGTGTCGCCGTGCGAGAGAAATGCAGTGGAAAGGATGTCGCCCTGCGAAGTGCGCGTGGGCAGGCCCGTGGATGGGCCCACGCGCTGGATATCCCAGATGACGCCAGGAACTTCGACGTAATAAGCCAGGCCCGCAAATTCCGACATGAGCGAGATGCCGGGCCCGGCCGTCGCCGTCATGGAGCGCGCGCCGGCCCATCCGGCGCCGATGACCATGCCGATGGCGGCGAGTTCATCCTCCGCTTGCACGATGGCGAACGTCGCTTTGCCGTCGGAGCCGATACGGAATTCCTTCATATACTCGATCATCGTTTCAACCAGCGACGACGATGGCGTGATGGGATACCACGTGACGACCGTGCATCCCGCGAACATGCAACCGAGCGCGGCGGCGGAGTTGCCGTCGATGATGATCTTGCCCGCGGTCTTGTCCATGCGCTCGATGTAGAACGCGCCGCGTTTTTCAAGATTAGCTTTGGCGTATTCGAATCCGGCCTGGGCCGCAGCGAGGTTGAGATTCGCGGCTTTTACTTTTTTCGCGAACTGCTTGCGAATGGCCTTCTCGACCTCCGGCATCTCGATGGTGAGCAGGTTGGCGACGACGCCAACGTAGACCATGTTCTTGACGAGTTTGCGCAGCTTGGCCTCAGG
>JASHQK010000312.1 GCA_030039195.1 Candidatus Sulfotelmatobacter sp. | reverse complement strand
TGGAAAGACGCCGACCCCGACATCCCCATCCTGAAGCAAGCCAAAGCCGAGTACGCGAAGTTGCAATAGTCCTTGCTCTACCTCGCGTCCGGCGACACGCACAAATGGAATCCCTATGTTTATAATCCGCAGATCAAGCATCGCAGCCGGAGGGGATTCTTATGCGGAAATCAGCCCTGCGGGGTCTCGCAATCGCGGTTCTCTTGCTTGCCATCGGCAACCTGAGCGGGGAGGACGCTGCCCACTCGAAGCAAGTGGAGGACTTCAAGATCGAAGGCGTTGCACTCTGGGAGTGCCAGTGCCCGGCATACGGATGCCCCTGCCAACGGAACGGACGCCCGACCCACGGGACGTGTCATGGGAGCGACTTCGCCCACATCAGCAAGGGGCATTACGGTGACATCAAACTCGACGGCTTGAACGTGGCGATGGTTGGCAATCTAGTTGACGCAAACTCGGATCGTCTTTTTGCCACGCTCTACTTGGACGACAAAGCCACAGCGGAGCAGAGCGAGGCGCTTACGCGGATTGTCGAATACATGAATGGGGCTTACGTGGCGTTGGCAGACCAACCGCCCGTTCCTTTCAACCGATTGAAGCGCGTGCCCATCAAATTTGATGAATCCGCCGACCGAACCCATTACTCACTGGAGATTCCCTCGATCTTGCAGGAAAAAGCTGTCCTGAGACGCGACAAGTCGGGAGAGCCATTGTTCACCATGACCGCCATGGACTTGTGGAGCAACACCGTCCACAACGCTGACAACCTCAAGTTCGAGTACCACGACGCTGACGTTGGCAAAAGCTGGGATCACTCAGGCAACTACGCCAACCTGAAATACTTCACGGTGACGAAGCAGATGTATGCCGATCAAAAGATGCTGGGTCAGCATGGGGACATGTCTGGGGCTTGGACTCCGAGGCAGCTAGAGATCATCCGAGAGGCTGGGCTGAAGGAGAAGTAGGGGAAGATGCGCCCAGCCGGACATCGCTATAGCAGGAGACCTTATGAATCGACAACGGGCCCTGAAGATCGTTCTTGTCGTAGCGGGCTTGTTGTTCATCGCGGGAGTTGTTCCACTGACGATGTTTTTCTCGCGAGAGCCTGCCGTGCCAATGATAATGAGCATCTATGTCACGCTCGGAATCTTCCTGCTGCTGGCGGTGCGTGACCCAGCGGCGAACCGCAGCCTGATCGCCTTCGCGGGATGGGCGAATCTTGCGCATGCTAGGGTAATGGCTGTGCAGGAATATCGTAATGTGATTGAACGCCGGGAACTCGCGGGAGTGATTGTCTTCGCCATCGTTGGTGTGGTGCTGGTCGTAATGGCTCCTGCGAAGCGATCAGTTGAGAAAGCCTCCGCTATTAAGGCGCAGGCACGCACCTAGATTGCCACACACAACTCTGGAACTCGATAACCTCATTGGCCCTTTGCGGTTAAGATGGCGGTGCCAATTTCATGAAGTATCTCCTATGGGGACTCGCCGTCATTGTTTTATCCGCGTTCCTGTTCGTTTTGGCATTGAGAACAATTCCGATTCACGTCTACGATGGCTTTGAGTCGCCTCACCTGAGCCATTTTCGCTGGACTGATCGCCGCTTCGAACCCGGAGCGGTTGCATTTGAGAAGTCAGTGGTGCGCTCCGGTCGCAGGGCGCTCGCGATAACAGTTCGTTCGGGCGACCGACCCGAAGCGGCAAGCGAATCTGGCGCAGCGACAGAACGCGACGAGCTAATGGAGTCTTTTTGGCTGTTCTCTCGCAGCGGCAGAACCTACGTCTACTCCTTTAGCCTCTACCTCCCCAACAATTTTCCACAGACTCCAGAACGGTTGGTGATCGCTCAGTGGAAACAGCTTTGCGAAGGTTCACCTTGTGTGCCCGATAACCCCATTCTCGCCTTGCGCTACGAGATCGGACGGCTTCAGGTCACCCGAAACGACGAACATGGGGAAACGCTGCTCTATCAAGGCAGCGAAGATGTTCGCGGCAAGTGGCTCGACTTTCGCTTCGTTGCGAGATGGGACGCAACGAGTAAAGGAACCGTCGATGCAACCCTGCAAGGGCGTGGGATCGTCCATTATCAGGGACTGGGACCCACAATCTACCAGCCGGGACCCGGTTATCCCACGCATGCCCTCATCTACTTCAAGACTGGGTTGTATAGAGACGCTCTGCACGAGCCTCCGTGGACAATGTATGTCGATGAGTATCGGAAAGATCAGTGCTCTGCAAGCGGTTGCCAATGACGTTTCTTGTTCGTTCCGACATTTCGTCATCAGGGATTTGTTCCCGCAAGGCAAAGCCGATATGGACTACTTCCGTGAACGCTCAACACTGCTAAATGAGTTGGATCAGGGCGGCTCAGCGCGTCGGCATTACCAAATCAAAGTCTTGAGAAAGATGAGCTAAGAGAAGCGTACTTATAGCTTTCAGAACCATTGCCGGGGGATTCTGAGTGTAATGATTCCATAAACAATGTCGGCTCCCAGGCCCGAGTAGACTTTGGAAGCGCAAACCACCAAAGGGCTCGGAGGAAAGGAGCCGAACATGCTGATTATAGATTCTCTCTTGAATTTCAATTTTTTTCTCTCTGGAGAGGTGCAGGAGAACCTCTCTCTTTTGTTTACCTCAAGCAGCGCACATCGCAAGGGGATGGGGCGCTACCTCCAGCAGACACAACTTGGATCCGTCGTAGGAGCGATCAGAGCGGAACATGGCGAAGAAAGCATGCAGCAGTTTTCTCATGACCGCCACTACGGCTTGCAGCGGTGCTTTCCCGTGAGCCACGAGTCGCTGAAAGAAAGCTCGCAGGTGGGGCTCATGACGTATGGCAACCAACGCCGGCATGTACA
>JASHQK010000311.1 GCA_030039195.1 Candidatus Sulfotelmatobacter sp. | reverse complement strand
GTGGTCGCATCGTCGAGCGCGACTTTCAGGATGGGGAAAGCCTGAAGAAGGGCCAGCTTTTGTTTGTGATCGATCCGCGACCTTACAAGGCGCAGGTCGATGCGGCGAAAGCCACGCTGGCCCAGGCCAAGGCTGCGCTCGATCTGGCCAGAATCCAATTCGCGCGCGACCAGGAAGTGATCGGAGAGCGAGCGATTTCGCAGCAGGATTACGACACCAAGAAGAATGCTGTCGACGTCGACCAAGCTCAGGTCGATGCGGCCGCCGCCGCGCTCGAGACCGCAACGCTCAACCTCGAGTACTGCTACATTCATTCGCCCATTGACGGCAGGGCCGGAGCGCGCCTGGTGGATATCGGCAATGTCGTCCAGCCCAACACCACTTCGTTGCTCTCGATCCAGCGGCTTGATCCGATCTATGCCGATTTCACGATTACGGAAAGTGATTTGCCCTCCGTTCAAAAACAGATGTCGAGCGGCCGGTTGAAAGCAGCCGTGCGCCTGCCGTCCGACACCGAGGACGCAGCCAGAACCGGTCGAGTCGAGTTTCTCGACAACGCTGTGCAGACCGGCTCGGGCACGGTGAATCTGCGAGCGACGATGAGCAATCCCGATCACCACTTCTGGCCTGGGCAATTTGTGGACGTGAAGCTAATCCTGAGCACGGAGAAAGGCGCGGTATTGATCCCGAATCAGGCCACGCAAATCAGCCAGCGAGGACCCTTCGTGTATGTGGTCAAGAACGACGACACCGCTGAACTTCGTCCCATAAAACTCGGCCAGCGCCAGGGAGATGAAGTTGTGGTGACCGAGGGTCTCGCTCCGAACGAACGCGTGGTGTTAGCCGGACAAATGCTGGTCCGTCCGGGTGGAAGGGTGAGGGTCGACTCCAATTCGACGGCCAGGCAGAACTCAAACGCCAGCAGAAACGCCGCCACTGTATCTGGAGGTCAGTCATGAATCTCTCAGAACTTTTCATTCGCCGTCCAGTAATGACGGTCGCCTTGACTGTCTCCGTGCTCCTGTTTGGAGTGTTCGCTTACTTTCGCTTGCCGGTTAGCGATTTGCCGGCGATCGATTATCCCGTCATCCAGGTCCAAGTGAACTATCCGGGCGCGACGCCGGAAACGATGGCGAATAACGTGGCGACACCGCTGGAGCGGCAGTTCATGCAGATTCCGGGGCTGGAACTGGTGACGTCGAACAACGGTCAGGGACATTCGAGCTTCGTATTGCAGTTTGATCTCGATAAAAGCCTGGACGGCGCCGCGACCGACGTGCAGGCCGCTATCACGCGTGCTTCGGGGCAGTTGCCCGTTGACTTACCAAGCCCTCCCACCTTCACCAAGACTAACCCGAACGATCAGCCGATCATGTATATCGCCATGGTCAGCGACACCGCGACGGAAGGACAACTCTACGACTACGCGAATACGCAAGTCGGCGAGCGCATCAGCATTCTTCCGGGAGTGAGCCAAGTTGCGGTGTACGGTACGCAATCGGCGGTGCGCATCAAGGCGGATCCTTCGAAGATGGCGGTTCGCAATATCACGCTGGAAGACCTCACCAACGCGATCAAGAACGGCACAGCCTACACGGGCGCAGGCCAGGTGGATGGGCCGCATCGTACATTCCTGTTGCAGCCTCAAGGGCAGTTGATGACTGCCGAGGAGTACAACCAGCTGATCGTCGGACAAACCAACGGCGCACCTGTCTATTTGAAGGACGTCGCCAGTGCCCGCCAAAGCGTGCAGGACGAACGTATCGACATGCGCTTCTGGGTGCGCGGATATCCGCAACCGGGAGCGACGGTCGTGGTGGCTGTGTTTCGCCGCGCCGGCGTGAACGCGGTCGCGGTGGCGAACTCGGTGAGAGCCATCCTCCCCAACATTCAGTCGCAGCTCCCGGGCTCAGTTCTCATCGTACCGGCGTACGACCGGTCGCGAACCATTATTTCGGGGATAGACGACGTAAAGATGACGCTTTATATCGCATTCGTACTGGTCGTGATGGTCATCTTCGTTTTCCTAGGGCGCGCCACCGATACGCTGATTCCCGCGGTCGCGTTACCTCTATCGCTGCTGCTGACTTTCATCGCCATGAAGGTTCTTGGTTACAGCCTCGACAACCTCTCGCTGATGGCTCTAACGCTGGCCATCGGGTTCTTAGTCGACGACGCCATCGTGTTTCTAGAGAACACGGTGCGCCTGATGGAAGAGGGCCGCGGCGCTTTTAAGGCTTCGATCGAATCGGCCAAAGAAATCAGTTTCACAATCCTGGCGATGACGCTTTCGCTGGCGGCCGTGTTTATTCCGCTGGTGTTCATGAGCGGACTGATGGGCCGCATCTTCCGTGAATTCTCGATCACGATTGTGATCTCGATCCTGGCGAGTGGAATTGTTTCTCTGACACTCACGCCTCTGATGACATCGAGGCTGCTGGGCAACCGCGGTGCCGGCGCAAAGCAGACCTGGATGGAGCGCGTTTTCGGTGCGTTGGAACGCCGTGTCCTCGACATCTACGGGCGCCAACTGTGGTTCTTCCTGCGCAACCGCTGGATCTCCGGCGTTGCATGGGTGGTTTGCCTGGTCGGTACGGGCTACCTCTTCTATGTAGTGCCCAAAGCGTTCCTGCCGGTTGGCGATAGTTCGTTTATTCGGGGCGTATTAGTGGCTCCCGAAGGATCGTCGCCTGACCAGATGCATGCCTATCAAACTCAGGCGGAAAAAATCATGAAAGCGAATCCCGCTGTGGCCAGCACCTTCACCATGAGCGGCAACGCACAATTCCTGGGATCGAATCAGGCATTCTTGATCGCGTTTTTGAAAGACCCATCCAAACGTGCTCCCATCGCGCAAGTTGCCGGACAACTGATGGGAGGCATCGCCAATTCCGTTCCGGGAGTTGTCGCTTTCCTCCAGCCGAATCCTGCACTGGAAATCAGCACCGGCGCGACCGCCAATGCCCAAGGGCAGTTCGCTTACGCCATGTCCGGCATCGATCCTGACGAGGTCTACGCCACTGCCAACAAGATGCTCATGAAGATGCACG
>JASHQK010000310.1 GCA_030039195.1 Candidatus Sulfotelmatobacter sp. | reverse complement strand
ACCCCGACAACTATGACTCGTCCCTCGAGGACGAAGCGATGCACCACGATATCGACGTGCTCAACGAAGAGATGATAACTGCTGGTATTAGGATCTTCGCTGGCGGCCTGCGCCCGGCAAGCAGCGCAAAGTCGATACGGGCGCAAGCCGGTGGTAAGGTGCTCATCACCGACGGGCCATACCTCGAGACCAAGGAGCACATCGGCGGTTTTTGGATACTGGAAGCCGCTGACCTGGACGAGGCGCTGGTATGGGGACGCAAGGCCGCCGTCGCCTGCCGGGCGCCGGTCGAGGTGCGCCCGTTTCACTGACCGCTGTCGAATTGCGGGGCGCACTTATCGCATGGCTGGAGAAGAACCATCGGCCACTGTTGAATGAATGAATCGTAAAGAAGAATTGGAATAGAACTGGACCGAAATAAAAAAGCTCGCCTCTGATGTCGATTTTCTCTCTCCGCGACGACTATGAGATGAACGGTCGAAAGGACGAACCATCCAGCGCGCAAGGAAGCGCTGCTGGCCTCCTCCCAGGGGAGAAGAATGAAAACCGTTAAAGGAGAATCCATGCCGCAATATTTGGTTGCTGGTTACCTTCCCGACGACTTTGACCCGTCCAAAATGGACGAAGCGATAGGCCGCGAAATCCATGCGCTCAACAAAGAGATGATTGCTGCCGGCGTCAGGAAATTCGCCTGCGGCCTTGGGTCCGCAAAGTCGCTGCGTCCGCAGCCCGATGGCGGGGTCCTCATTACCGACGGTCCTTATCTTGAGACCAAGGAGCATATCGGCGGTTTTTGGATATTGGAATGCGCCGACATGGACGAGGCGGTGGCATGGGCACGCAAAGGCGTCGCCGCCACTCGGGGGCAGGTCGAGGTGCGGGAAATCTTCTTCAATCCGGCGACCGACTAGCAACTGAGCGGCGGCGACGCGGCGTAAGCCGACGTCCGAGATCATGCGGGGAGAGAGACGATGATCATCATCGCCTCGGCCGTCGATTTTTTCCCTGCCGAACGACCTAGGTTGTACATGTAGGATAATCCAATGAGAAATGTAATCTACGCCATCAACACTACCCTGGATGGCTGCGTCGATCACACGAAACAGAGTGTGGATGACGAACAACTGGCATATTTTACGCAACTCATGCGCGATGTTGACCTGCAGGTCTTTGGGCGTAAAACCTATCAATTGATGGTTCCCTATTGGCCTGAAGTCCTCAAGGACCAGTCTGCGACAAAAGCAGATACCGAATTTGCTCGGGCATTCTGCTCCATCAACAAGATTGTTTTTTCCCGATCATTAGACAGCGCTGAAGACGGAAATACGCGAATTGTTCGCGGGAACCTTCACGACGAAATACTTAGACTGAAAAAAGAACCAGGCAAAAGTATTTTGGTCGGTGGTGTAAGTGTTCCTTCACAACTGATCGAGCTTGGCCTGGTGGATGAGTATCGTTTTGTCGTTGGGCCAATCGTTGCAGGAGAAGGGACACGGTTGTTGGAAGGTGTCAACCTGCGCGAGAGATTGCAATTAAAACTTGTTGAGTCAAAGATCCTTAAATCAGGATGTGTTGCGCTCCGTTACTTGAAGCAGTGACAGAGAAATCTCCCCCCTGGGACTTCACACATTACAGGTTCTCGTCCCCGATTTGTCATCCTGAGGCCGGCTGCCTCACTTCTCGCCGCCTTTGCGAGAAGTGGGAAAGTCGAATGCGCCGGCTCATACGTGCTCGCTTCCCCCTTTTATTTCTTATGCCCTTGCGCGTCATGACGTAATTGTACAGCCAGAACCGTCATGACGATGTGGTTCCCGCAGGAACATAGGCTTCCCAGTTAAACTTAGGTATTTCTATGCGCCCTCCGCGGGCTCCCAAAGTTCGATCTTATTGCCATCTGGATCTCGAACCCACGCAAAGTTACCGCAGCCGGGATACTCCTGGGTCTTTTCGATGGCCGCGCCTTTACTCTTCAGATGGTGGAGGACTTCTTTCATGTTCTTCACTCGATAATTAATCTGACCGGTTCGCGGCTTATCCTTGATGTCTTGATCGGTCGACATAATCGCCCACGCCATCGTTCTCGTAATCTCCGGATTTTCAATATCCCGTGAGTCAAACGTTGCGTAGACTGAATTGCACTCGCTGTCCTGGCCCGCAGCCTCGATTCCGAGGCAATCGCGATACCAGGCCGCCAACCTCTTGGTGTCGTTAGAAAACAGAAACACGCCGCCAATTCCGTCGATCAGGTTCATATTCCCCCCCAGATAGTAACTTCGTTTCCGTCTGGATCGTGAAAGTGCGCAAATTGGCCTTCCGTCGGATCTTTTTCGGTCGAATCGGGCACGAGCCCTTTACCTTTCATGGCCAACAGGCTTCCTTCGAAATTTTCGACGCGAAATACGACTGAAATACTCGCTGAACATTTCGCCGGAGCATCAGCTTTCTTAGGATGGATGCCAAAGGCAAACAGGCCAGCGGCGGTGTTGAGTTTGCCGTAATATCCCCCATGAAATTCCTTGGTCTCGATTCCAAACCGCGAGTACCAGTCGGCAAGCACTTTCGCATCCTGGCATGGATTGATCGCGATCGCGCCGACATACAGTATCTTCGCCGGAGGCGACTGGGCAAACACCAGCACTGAGAGGAAAACAAGCGGGATCACAAGATCGATTTTTCGAATAGCCGTAGCTGGGGCCGTCATCATAAATTTCATGTTAACTCCTCATCTCCGCCGGTTTCCGAACTGGCAGGCATAGATCCAACTCAAAGTGCGACCAATCCAGCGCGCTTTCTTTGTCCAGGAAAACCTCAAGCGCCGGCGCATGCTCAGGCTCGTAGGCGCTGTGGATCAGCCAATCTCTGTAAAGGTAGTCCCAAGCCGTAGCTACCTTATGGATATCGCCGGAAACCTTTATTACGGCGTATCGCATGGCTGGCATTTTCAATTTCGACACTCCTTGCATGCACTCAAAGGGACAAGACGACGCAAGACAGACCTCATATCGATAAAGATGCTTTGGGGTCACGTGTGGGTCGTCTACCGTCATTCCGAAAAGAATTCCTTGGGAAAAAACAGCTTGCGATTTGGCCCATTCGATCAGTGTCTTGAGGGCGGCAAGTACTCTGTCCAGTTCGAAGGCATTGGTAACCCGAATATAGGCGACTTGCCTTTCCGGAATATCGATCAATCTCACTGGAAACGCGGCTCTCTTTTCCGCCGCGCTCATGGGGAGACCATATTCTGCTTCCGGGAAGAGTTCTTTGCAAATCTTGCTCTTTTTGATCTTGCCGCTTTTTCGAAACTGACTTGGCGAAGTATCGTAGCCGGATCGGAAGGCACGTGAAAACGTGGCCGATGACGAAAAACCGCAATCTAAAGCGATCCCGGTCAGGCTTTGTCCGGAATAACGTAGAAGGCGAGCGGC
>JASHQK010000309.1 GCA_030039195.1 Candidatus Sulfotelmatobacter sp. | reverse complement strand
CATCCTTATATTTTTCGGCCCAGCTCTTCACATAGGGCAAGGGCCGCAGAGAGTTGATACAGGTGTAAGTCCAGAAATTGACCAACACAACTTTTCCGCGAAGCGACTTACTGCTCAAGGGAGTAGAGTTGAGCCAGCCGATGGCGCCGTCCAAGTCTGGCATGGCACCTTCGTCGCCGACGAGCGGTTGAGCGGCGGCGTTCGCCTTGACAATAGAAAATCTCGTTAGTAAACCCATGCCCCACCCCATTAGGACAATGACCACTCCCGTGATCACAGCCACGGTCGGAGCGCGACGGATCCAAGCCTCAAAACGCAAATAATGTTTCATTGCAGAGAACTCCTGGCTACCAGAGCCTGAAATCGCTCAGATCGATCGACACCATCAACCTGTCTGTGAGTGGCTTCAAGTTGCCCGCGCGCATATACGCGCGTCTGGTCGTCGGCAGCTTTATCCCTTCAACGTCTATGAAGTTTGAAACATACTGCGTGGCTGCGAAGCCACCCGATGCGTTCACGTGGTAGTCATGACGCCGTAGGAGTCCGTCCGCCCCAAAGTAGAAATCCTGTTCTTTACTGTGGCTTGCGATATGAGGGGGAAACGTCGCGCGCAAGCCCCGCCATTCCTCATCGTCCTCTTGCCACGATGGAATCTCGACGACAGCAAAGCCTGGCCAAGAGAGGAGAAATGGCACGTTCAAATAAGTCCAGAGTGCGTAGCCGTTGAAGTAGGCGCGATCCAATGCATCCCAGGGAGCGTTAGTATCCTTCCCCTCTGCATGTTCCGCCGGATCAAATCGCTGTGCTACCAACGCGCCGTCGACAGTGACGATAGCCACACGATTGGGCGTAAAGTCAGTCAGCCTGTCTGGAGCGCCATATGGAAAAACCGAGGACCACTCCTTATCCAGTGATGCGGACATTTGCCGGGGAGAAGGATCCTGCGGTACACCCTTCATTTCCCAAAGATCACCTCCACTGCGGATCGTAGCGGATATCTTCGTGAATGTTTTCCATTGTGTCAGTCCGCCGTGAGCATCCAGCACTTCATTAAGCAGTTGAGGGCATGTCGTCATTCCCATCCTCGTGTGCGGTTTGCAGGCCAGGTAGCACATAACCGTTATTCATTGTGCTTCTCTCCTTGATATAGACATACTTGTGTTGTAGAAAACCCTTCGCCTGCGCAGACTGCCCCGATCAAAACCCGTCTACGTCAATGACAGCTTTGGCAAAGGGGCCTGGAGCTTCTTGGGGCAAATTGTGTCCAATGCCACCGGTGATAAGCCGGTATTCATATTTGCCCGAGAACTTCGCGCGATAAGCCTCGGAGTCCGGGTGTGGCGCTCCGTTCGCGTCCCCTTCCATCGTGATCGTGGGCAGCGAAATCACCGGGCTTTGGGCGAGGCGCTTATCGAGGTCGGCATACTTCGTCTCGCCTTCCGCCAAACCAAGCCGCCAGCGGTAATTGTGGATCACGATGGCGACGTGATCCGGATTGTCGAACGACGCCGCGCTGCGGTTGAACGTGGCATCATCGAAGTTCCACCTCGGCGAAGCCAGTTGCCAGATGAGCTTGGCAAAATCGTGCCGGTATTTGTCATAACCTGCGCGACCGCGTTCTGTCGCAAAATAGAACTGGTACCACCATTGGAGCTCAGCATTGGGTGGCAACGGCGCCTTGCCGGATTCCTGACTGCCGATCAGATAACCGCTGACCGAAACGATTCCCTTGCAGCGTTCCGGCCAAAGTACCGCCATGATGTCAGCGGTCCGCGCGCCCCAATCGAAGCCAGCGATGATCGCTTTGTCGATCTTGAGGGCATCCATAAGATTGATAATGTCGACAGCGACCACTGATGGCTGCCCGTTCCGAAATGTATCGTCAGAGAGAAAACGCGTAGTGCCGTACCCGCGCAGACACGGGACGATCACGCGGTAGCCCGCCGATGCCAACAAAGGAGTGACATCGACAAAGCTGTAAATGTCGTAGGGCCAGCCGTGCAGCAGAAGTACGGCAGGACCATTGGCGGGCCCGGCTTCTGCGTAGCCGACATTCAGGAGGCCGGCTTCTATCTGCTTAAGCGGCCCGAAACTTGTGCCGGACGATCCGTTCGCCGCCGTCACAGATGGGGTGATATTCCTATCGTTTTTCTTGTCGGGTTGTGCGACCGCAGAACTGATCGTAACGAACTCTGCGGCGGCAAGGGTCATCGCGGCGTTGCGCATGAAGTGGCGTCGATTCTGGTTGATCGCTTCAGACATTTCACTTTCCTCCAATTCGCTTGAATTTACGCTCTATACGGTTAGAGGGCAGCTTGCGTGGCCGCATTGGCATGCGACCTCGACCTCTTCGCTCCCGGCATCCCGACACGCGTCGCTGCAATATTCCTGGCCCGGGACAACGTCACAAACACAAGGGATGTGCGCGCATTTGGTCTTCTCTTGATTTGGCATTTGCAATTTCCTCCTTTTCACATTCCGTTTCTTGCTTACATCAAAATCTTCTGCTCTCGCCTCTCAGCGCACTGATCTGAACGCAGCTCGGATCTCCTCGGAGAAAAGTTCCGGCTGCTCCCAGGCCGCAAAGTGACCGCCCTTGGCGGCTTCATGGAAGTAGTACAGCGATGGATAGGCCTGGCGTGACCAGCTTTCCGGCGCGCGATAGATCTCGTGCGGGAACACCGTGATGGCCACAGGCACTTTGATCTGATTGGTCTTCTGTGCTGCGGCGCTGAAGTTATTGTTGTCATTTTCCCAATAGAAACGGGACGAAGACGCGCCGGTGTCGGTGAGCCAGTACAGCGTGATGTCGTCGAGTATTTCGTCACGACCGATCACTCTATCGGGGTGGCCATCGCTGTCGCTCCACTCGGCGATCTTCTCGTACGTAAAAGCGGCCAGAGCACTGGGCGAATCGGTGAGCGCATAGCCGATGGTCTGCGGACGCGTCACCATCATCGCGCCGTAGGCGGCATTTCTTCCGAAGAAGGTACTGAGGGCGTTGTACGCTCGCTGTTCCGGCGCGGTCAGTCCGCTGGGCGCCGGGTCGCCGCTGTTGATGCTCTTCACCAGGTTCGCGGGAATCGTGGCCGGCATAGTGAGATGGATGGCGAGCAGACCAGACGGCGCCTGGCGCGCCAGTGCGTCGGAGATGACCGAGCCGTGATCGCCGCCCTGCGAGACGTAACGGGTGTAGCCCAAGCGCTTCATGAGCACATCCCAGGCCCGCGCCACGCGATCGGGACCCCAACCGAGATCAGCCGGCCTGCCCGAGAAGCCATAGCCGGGAATGGCGGGGATCACGACGTCGAAGGCGTCTTGCGCGCGACCACCGTAGGCGACGGGATCGGTGAGCGGGCCTATCACCTTCAGAAACTCAATCGGCGAGCCAGGCCAGCCGTGAGTCAGAATCAGCGGCAACGCGTTCGGTTCACGCGAACGCACGTGGATAAACTGGATATCCACGCCGTCGATTGTGGTCACGAACTCCGGCAACGCATTCAACTTCGCTTCTGCGTTGCGCCAGTTGTAGCCGTTACCCCAATATCGCAACAGCGCTTCCATCTCCGCCAGCTGGATGCCTTGGGATTCATCATTGACCGTTTCCTTGTCAGGCCAGCGCGTCGCTGCCAGACGTTGGCGGAGATCAACGAGTTGCTCCTCAGGAACGTTGATGTGGAACGGACGGATTGAATCGTCTTGGGTCGTTGCGCTCTGTTTCTCTGGAAGCGGACCGGTGACAAACGCTTGCGCATCGGCGGTCCGAACGGTTTGCGCATAGCTGGCAGCAGCCAGCAAGAGAAGTAAGAAGGCTCCGCAAACCGCGGACGGGGCAAGAAAGCTGCGCCGGGTGCGGCTGGAGACGTCTTCATTCTTCGCATGGAGTTTGGGAGTGTGCTGTATTCTTTCGTTAGTCATAGTAGATTCCTTTTCTCTTTGTGCTCGTTTCTGATTGCATCCACCGCTATGAGAGCATCAGGACACAAGGGTTGAATCGGTCTTAGAAGAGGAGAGAGCCTCACCTCTCTCCTCCACCACAGCGATCACCTCCGCCCGGTTGATACATCATTCCGGCTTGTATTCGATGACCCCAAAAGTGCCCGCCAGATTGTTGTGCGGACCAGCTGCAAAAAACAGCTGATTCGTATTGCCATTCTTGGCGTCTCCTCCGCCGAATTCGGTTCCCCACAGCTGATCGATGTAAATTGGCTTCCGGTCGCAGCCCTTCAGCGTGCCCACAAATTGCCCGGTCTCGATGCTGAAGGCATTAATTTCTCCACTGTTGGTATTGTTGGAGATGAGCAACGTATTGCTGAGCGGGCCGAAATTCTTCGGAGCAACAGTGAAACCCCAAGGCTGGGCCAGCGGCTTGCCGTTAATGAGTTGGCGAACGAAAGTGCCATCTTCCTCGAATATGTCCACAAAGCCCGTCGGGCTGCCATCGGTCGGGGCAAACGATACGTACACCAGGCCGTTAATGTCCTGGAGACCAAAGGGGGCATAACCGGAAGGAACGCTCGGATCGGTGAAGGAGTTGACGTAACTGTAAGTGCCGTCGAAAACATCCACCTGGGCATGGGCAAGATCGGCTGCGTAGAGCAGGTTCCCGGAAGTCCTGGTCGTAATAGCCAAACCCGTATACTGCGCGCCCGTGGAATTGTTGTTCACCATGATGAACGCGAGGTTGGGGTTTACTGTTGGGGACCATGAACTGATTGTGCCGTCCAGGGTGGCAAATATAAAGTGTGCCGGCTGTCCTTGAACCTCGAAGTCGGTCGAGCCGTTGAAGACAATTCCGGTCGGGCTTCCAGGTCCGGCACCCGTGGCCGACGGAACCAACACCGTTGGAGTCTGCTGGGCTCCCGTGCCGTCGTAGAGGGTCGACCAACCCGACGCCTGATCGGACACCCACCAAGGTCCGGGACCGTGGGCAATACCCCATCCGTTCACGAGAAGAGGATCATCGTTATGAGCGGCACCGACCTGGTTTGAAACGAGATTTGTGAGTTTGTATTGAGCTTGAGCTGCATTCGAAATCAGCAACAATGCGATTCCGAAGCAAACGGGGACGGCCAGAACGCGACGAAACATGGAACATTCTCCTTGGTAGCTCAAAGTATTGGGCGGCCGCTAAGGCCATCGGTTGTTGCTATCCAGCGAGAGTATGTTCGCCGCCGCGCTAACCGATCCAATTGCGTCCTCATCACACCACGGGAGTAAGTGCGCTGCAATTAGACGATCGTACGGATCGTACCTTCGTAGTGGTTTGAAGAATGTGCCGGGTTATCGGAAGTTTGCTGAGGGGACAAGAAAACCTAGAGTCATCGAAAACGTTTTCAATTTCTTGTTGTCGAGTTGCTCAGTTCCTAAGCGAGTGCTTGTTGGCTGCGAGACATTTTGTAAGTGACTTCGTGCGAAAGACTCTTGGCCCGAACTAGTCGTCGCGGATTGTGCGAGCGGTTGGCAGATCATCGGCCGAGTCCAGAGCATGAGTGCAGTTTCACTTCAAGTTGAAAGGAACCGCAAGCAGTCCTCGTTTCGCAAAAACGCGCGCGGCTCGCCAAAACTCACGGAAGGCTCTAGCGAGGAGCTTTGAGGCCGAGTTTGACGGTCATCTTCACCAAATCTGCGACTGAGTTGGCCTTCATCTTCTGCATCACCTGGCCGCGGTGCGCCTTCACCGTGCTCTCAGCGATATCAAGTTCGCCGGCGACCTGTTTGTTTAACAGACCGGCAACCACCCAGGCCATGACGTTCCGTTCGCGACGAGAAAGTGACGCATAACGTTCGCGCAGTTCCCGCATCTCTACCTCTTGAGCCTGAGCTATGCGGCTTCGTTCTAGGGCGTGCCGGATCGCAGTCAACAGTACTTCGGCATTGAAGGGCTTCGTCAGGAACTCGACCGCCCCCGCCTTCATGGCGCCGACCGACATGGGAATGTCCCCGTGTCCCGTAAGGAAGATGATCGGCATGTCGGTGCGTTCGACCATTCGTTTCTGCAATTCGAGGCCATTGAGCCCGGGGAGGGAAACATCGAGCACGAGACAATTTGGGGTAAATGCCCGCGGATGATCAAGGAACTCTTGAGCGGATGCGAAAGTTTCCGGCTGCCAACCTTCGTCTTCTATCAAAGTTTCCAGCGACTCGCGCACCCATTCGTCGTCATCAACAACGTAGACGATGGATCTGGCAGTCGCCATTGGTGATGCCCCCACTTCTTGACCAAGCGTGCCGGCTGAACTCATTGTAACCTCCGTCATTTCCCAGAAAGGGTTTCTTTAACCGCATTAAGCAACACGTCGTCGTTGAAGGGCTTGTACAGGAACTTCGCGGCCCCCTGTTTGAGAGCTTGATCCCGGATTTCTTCGTCCTTCTGACCGGTGATGAAAATGATTGGAATCGTATACCCGCGACGCTTCAATTCTTCTTGCAGGACCAGTCCGGACATTCCCGGCATGGCGACATCGAGAATCAGGCAGCTGGTCTTATCCACATAACCAGAGGAGAGAAAGTCTTTCCCAGAAGAAAAAGCGATCGCCGTAAAGCCCAAGTCTCTGAGTAAGTCGGGTAGCGACTCGCGCAGCATCTCATCATCATCAACAACGGATAAAAGTGGACGTTCCATGAGGTCCCTTCGTTTCGCGGTTCCACCACAAACAATGCACCACTGTGCCACCGGATTCAATTCGACTTTGGTACTGCTTTCGGCAGAACTATGAACGCGGAGTCAGAGTACGTGGGGTTAGTTCGGATTCGCCGCCGACGCGAGGTTTTTCAAGCCTCAGATTCTGAAGGAAGCAAAGGAGAGATGTAATGGCGGGTTCATGATTGGAGGCCCACATACGTCCATGCTGAGCCCTGGAATCCTTATGCACGCACTTCCTTGCCGCTTGCGCTCACATCCTTGGAAGTCTCTGGACAGCAAGGAATAGAAAAAGAAAACGTGGTTCCCGGTTGGCCATCATTCTTCTCCGCCCAGAGGCGGCCATGATGTCTCTCGATGATCGAGCGGCTGAGAGACAACCCGATACCCATACCGCCTCTCTTCGTCGTGTAGAAGGCTTCGAAAAGCTTCTCAAAGTCTTGAGGATTAACGCCGCACCCGCTATCCTGCACGTTCAGGCACACACGATCGTCTCCCTCTCGCTGAGTTCTGATCAACAGTTGCCGCGGGCGGTCGTCAACAGCAACCATTGCGTCCGAAGCATTGCGGAGCAGGTTGAGGGTAACCTGCTGCAATTGGATCCGATCACCGATGACAAGAGGTAGATCCTCAGCGAATTCCGAGCGCAGAATGACCCCACTTCTTTGAAGATCGTTTAACGACAATGCAATCACCTCGCGCATGACCTCGTTCAGATCAAGCGTTTCTGCTCTGAATTCCTTCTTGCTAAACAGGGCACGCAGCCGCGTGATCACATCTGTAGCGCGGTTGGCGTCGCGAATGGTTCGTTGCGCTGTTTCACGCGCGCCGTCGACATTCGGAGGTTCAGCATTCAATCTCCGCAGGCAGCTGCTCGCGTTGGCGAGCAGGCTCGCGAGCGGCTGGTTAATCTCGTGTGTGATCGAGGCGGTCAGAGCATTAAGTGTCGTCACTCGCGACACGTGGGCAAGCTCGGACCGCGCGCGGTTCAGGGCTTCTTCGGCGACCTTGCTTTCCGTAATGTCCTGGGCAGCTCCAATGAACTCCGGCCGTCCATCGGCGTCCCGCGTTGCGCGTGCCATCACATGGACGAACTTAATGCGGCCGTCAGGCAACAGAACCCTAAATGAGTGCTCGTAGTCGCTGGCAGACTGCAGTCCCCGTGTCTCCACCTCGCGGACCGAGGGGATGTCGTCGGGATGAATTCGAGTCAGAGTTAGGTCTAATGTTATTGGCGTGCCCGGTTGAACCTCAAAGATTCGATAGAGTTCCTTTGACCACGTAATTTCGCCGGTATCCGGGCGCCAGGAATAGGTGCCAGTGTGGCTCAGGCGTTGGCCTTCAACAAGGAATGCTTCGCTTCGGCGTACTTGCTCTTCAGCGCGTTTGCGATCGTCGATATCAGTATTGGTCCCGTACCATTTGACGATTGTGCCCGATTCGTCACGCACAGCGTTGGCACGAAAGAGAAACCATCGAGACTCGCCATCAAAACGGCGAAGACGGCCTTCAATCTCAACCGGTTCACCGCTGGCGATCGCCGTGCGCCAATAACTTAGCATCCGATCGAGATCATCGGGATGGATCGCAACCTTCCAGCCCCACCCTTCGGCCTGTTTCAATGTGAGGCCCGTGTAGTCGAGCCACCGCTGGTTAAAGAATTCTGCAGCGCCATCCGGACGAGCGGACCATGCCAGCGTGGGGACGGTGTTGATGATCTGGGTGCGTTCGTTCACCCGTGCTTCCATGCTCACATTGAACTCGTGACGCACCTGCCGGAGTCGCATCCAGTACAAGCTCCACAACAACCCGAAGAATGCGACCACGCAGAGAGTCCGAAACCAGATTGTCTGGAACCATGCCGGGGCGATGCTAAACTGCAGCGTTGTCCCCTGCGCGTTCCATACGCCGTCCTCGTTGGACGCCATGACTGTGAACCGGTACTGGCCGGGACCGAGGTTGCTATAGAAGGCTTGTCGTCTTGTACCTGCATCTTGCCACGCGCTATCACTGCCCTCCAACCGATAGCGGAACTTCACCTTCTGCGGGTTGGCAAGACTTGGGGACGTGTAGTCAATTTGAAGATCGTGGGTCAGCGCGGCTAGCTTGAGGCCGTCTTGAGCGTCATATTGTTTGTGGTCGGCCATTACCGACTCGACGTATACCGGCCTTGCACTGGATTCTTTTGCCAGACGCGAGGGCTCAATGGTTTGAGCGACGAGTGCGCCGACAAACCACAAGCGACCGTCAGGAGAGTTCGCTGCCGGGTTGAAATCGCTTCTGCCGGTTCGAGCACCGTCCAACGCGTCAAAGAGCCGGAATTGCAGAGCAGCTTTCGGGTCAGCGCGCCACTTCTGGATCTCTGAATCGGCCAGTTCCACGTATCCACAGGGAGTGCTGAGCCACCAATTCTTGCGGTCGTCTCGATTGAATCCAAAGACCCCATCGCAGGGAAGGCCATTTTGTTTGTTCAGTCGCTGAACGGCTCCGGCGCGCAAGCTGATCAGCCCATCGTCGATTGCAGCCGCTAGAACGGAGCTATCCGGTTGCACTTCGATTTGCCGTACGGCCAAGTCGCCCTTGAGATTCATGGGGAAGATATCAACTTTGCCTTTACGCAAGCTCACGAGCCTGCCATCCAACGTCCCCAGCCAGATCCCTCCTTTTGGATCGGCTGTCAGAGTGTGACCGGCAGGTACCTGCGAATCCAAAAACTCTTCTTGTACTTTGAAATCTCGGATGCGAAGGAGCTTCCTCGGCTTCGAAGCGCATTCCGCCCAGATGTTGCCGTCAATATCTTGCGTGATGCCGACGACCATCCCCATGGGACCACGATTGGGACTTGGGACGGGATGGAAATGCCGGTTTTCATAAATATAGAGTCCATCGTCCACCCCAACCCAGAGATGCCCCTCACGATCCTCCAGCAAAGACGTCACCGTATTTCCGGGCAACCCATCTTTCATTCCTATCGAAACAACGGCCCCATTGCGAATAGAATCAAGTGATCCGTTGCCGGCCAACCACACCGTGCCATCATGCGATACAGTCACCGAGAGTGCTCCGCCCGCTTCAAGTCCTTCCGTCTCAGAGTAGGTCGTGACCCGCGGCTCGCGGAAGCTGTCGAGGCCGTTCGAAGTGGCGGCCCAAATTACTCCTTCCTGATCTTCATACAAGTCTTTCACTGAGTTGCCCGATAGCCCGTCGGCCAAACCAAAATGATCGACAGTATTGCCGTGGATCCGGTAAAGACCGTTGTTCCCAGTCGCAACCCACAAGTTTCCATCCCGGTCCAGAAGAAGCCTGAGCACTGAGATTTTGGTACCGTCGAAATTCGGCGCGGAGAATGGTATGAAACTGCCGTTGCGGAATCGTTCAAGTCCCAGTCCGCGTCCCGCTGTTGCCATCCCGACCCACAGGGAATCATCTGAATTCCGGACCAGACCGAAAATGCCTTCTTGTCCGGACTTTGACTTCAATGCCTGAGGTTCGTAGATTTCCGACACTCCGGCTTTCCAGTGGACCAAACTCGTGTCGCTCCCAATCCAAAACCCTCCGGTGCCATCCGGAAGGATGGCATTCGTGATCTGAATCGGAAGCCCATCTGCCTTGCCAAAACACCGCACCTCTTGGTCCGTGGCATGACAAAGTGGTCCGGGAGAGCCTGCACGATTCAACGTGGTCATCCAGAGTGATCCATCTTCTTCTTCCACGATCCGACCAGGAGGAGCTCCTACGTTGATATGCGAAACGATGCGATTCCCTCTTATATGACTGAGCCCAAGACCATCGCTGATCCAAAATCCCCCGCTCTTCGCAGGCACCAAAAGGTAGATGGGATTCGAAGCCGATTGCGGAGGCAACCAGGGCACGAAGCGAACGCCATCAAAGCGGAAGACTCCGTTCCAGGTTACGACCCACAGATAGCCATCGGCTGTTTGTGTGACCGAAGCTGGACTGCCTGGAAAGAAGCCGTCTTGTACTCGCCACACATTGTGGCGGTATTGGGTCAGGCGTTTGCTGGGGTCCAGGCCATGAGCGCGATCCGTTCGCGCGATCAAAAAGCAGACAAAGCAAGTCGCGATGAGTCCACTTCTGGTCATGCAGTTGGCGAGCTCGATGGCCCGCGCCGAGGAGGCGCGGACCCGCCGCCTCGTCCCCCAGGAGATACGGAGATTGTACTCACGGCAGAGCTTTAGGCATAGTGCTACTGCTCGATGCGGATCGATGAACCGTGGCACCTCGCGGAAGCCTCCTCATCGCGGAATGACTAGCAAGAATGCCTTATCGTCCCGCTCGAAAGTGAGCGTGGCTGACGCTATGAATTGCCTCGCATCTTCTTGATTTGCGCATTACGATGCGATTTAGGCACTGGGAGTGAGAAAAAGTCTATTAGACGAAAGTACGATTCGATACCCTCTTATTAGTTACCATTTGGCGCGCTGCCACGATCGGGGCTTCGGCTCGATTGGCACATCGAATGAGTCTTAGTACTGGAGCACGGAAGTCGCCTCTGCATATCAAGGGGCGACATGAAGGACACTCGTACCATTGTCCAATTGTTTCACTTCCTGCTTTCTGGTGTGATGCACGTGTGGCGAGAGCCCAAGGTCAGCTGTTGCTTGAAAAAGTGTTGCGATGACCTGAGAGGATCCCATGACTGAACAGCTTATGTTTCGTAACGAGTTCAACCGGCGTCAGTGGCTCAGGGTGGGATCTATTTTCGCGATAGCCTCTTCTCTGCCTAAAGCCCTTTCTGCGGAATCGGAGAATCAGAAATGCGCAGCTCCGATTCCGCAAAACCATGAGCCTTCCAATGGAGGTCCCTGCCCTTACCCGATCCCATGGCTCGACAAAAACGGTAGTCATAACCAGCCAGCCATGCCCAATGTCGAGCTCTCAAGCATCTACCATTTCAAAGGAAAACTGGGCCGTTGTAACGGCTTCCACGGAATGGGCACAGACAACAAGGGCAATCGGCTCGCTTGGGGCACGGCAACAACGGATTACAGCTACATGGCAGGAGAATATTGGGCAGCGCGGCAATCCCACCAGGCGGTATTCGCCCATACTTGACTTACCGTTTTCAAGGGACCGGTGGTCCCAGCCAACCAGATTCATGATTTTCATTCGCCGATTTCGCCGGAAGGTCTTTACTGGGTCACGCCAGTTTCTTCGAGCGGGATCACATTTAGCCAGGACGGCAGGACAGTTGTGCTCCAGCTGAAGGATATTCCGATCATCGACCAGCCACGCTGGCCGGCGATCGACGCAGAATCCACGCCGGCATTCCTTGACTTCAAGCTGGTTTTCAAATCTACAGAAGAACCAGTCAAGTACGAGGATGCCTCGCGCCAATACCGTTTCGAGGGTTTTAAGGCAACGGCACAACTCGAAGCTGCAGTCCGCGTGCCTTCCATCGATTTCTCATTCAAAACTGATCCCTTGGAGAACTCCAGCTGTGATTTTGCGGTGATGGGAACCGAGGCTAACGGTAAGTATTACCAATCCTGAAATAGGCACATCGGCACAAACCCTATGCCTCAGAGTCTGCAATTTTGGCACTAGCTCATCTCGCCTGCCCCTACTTGTCCGACGCCCCGAAATCGATCCGCGTGACGATAGCTCTCGCTGCTCGATTCGCAGATGCAGCACAGAAACTTCGCTCGGCAAATCGAACACATGATGCGAAAGTATCGCTCGTACCATTGTCCAATTGTTTCACTTCAAGGCTTCTGGTCTGATGCACTCATGGCGACAGCTCAAAGTCAACCGCTGCTAAATTTCACTGACTTTAGAACCCAAACGATTTCAAGCATCGACGAATACCTGCGTGAGCGTTTGATGCCGGTGGAGTGTGCAATTCCGCACATTGCCGGCATCGAGATGTTTGGGAATTCGCTTCCTGCGGGAACCGTCGGTGGCGACCTCTTTGAATACATCAACTTCGAGCAGCGTTACGACATCGACGAACGAATTCAGCAGGCTCAGCGGCTTGCGAAGAAGTTTCTCGAACCACTACTTCCCGGTTTTCCGATACGCAATTCGGTCGACGACCACGTGGAGTGGCTGAGAACAGAGCTCGGTTACGAGTCAAGAATGGAAAGCGAGTATAGATTCGCGAAGAGCTCCGAGCAGGTACGAGTTGCAAAATCTCTGCGGGAACTTCGTTCGACCGCCGGTATTTTGATCGTCGATGCGCAGGGACACGGAATCATTTCAGCCAAGATTGCATCCACGGTCCATGACACGTTTCACGCTTTGATGCTTACAGAACTGGATCGCTACGGTAAAACGACACCCACGCTTTTTGACAACATCAACCTCAGACTTGCGCAGTCGGTGGTTGCCCGCAATGAGTTGGGAAAAAATGAAAAAGAGAATGCACGCGAAATAGCGACTATGGTGTACGGCGAAGTCCATCCTAGCGGTCATTTTCGTTTCGTCAATTTCGGGCATCCATCACCGCTGCTGTTTTCGGCAGAAGATTCCCGATTGATGAAAGTAAGACAATGCCCTATGGCGCGATTCCTTCCACTCGGCCTGCAAGTTCCGGCACATCACCCGGACCGAACGAAATATTACTCCCTCGGCTTACGGCAAGACGACTTCAACTCTTCGGATCCCAGGAAGAGCGCGCTGATGGATTCTGGGGATATTCTGGTTCTCTATACCGATGGGGTTTACGACGGGAGTGATGAAAAAGGGCTCGAGCAACTCGAAGCAATTTTGCAGGAACATCAGGGGCAGTCTGCGAAAAATATCTGCAACGGGTTGCTCGATTACGCGTTGTGGCAAGATGACCAGCGACGCCGGATCGGCGAGGACGATTTGATTGACGACAAAACAGTCTTTATCGTCAAACGAACTTGATCGTTCACATTACGCAATGCCCGCCCCGCGCTGCGCTCGATTTGGCCGCGCAGCAAGTAGGGTTACGATACCTTCCGCAGCACACCAAAAGCCGCAATCCGGGCAGGTCATTGAGCACTTGGCTAGTCGGAGAAGACCTGTTTTCTTGGCCGGATAATCGGCCGACAGTCGTCCATATCTGCTTTGATCCGAGATGACAACTATCGAAAACGTGAGGCCCGCTTCGCCGGTCGCTTTGGGCTGAGCGTGCCAGACACTTTGTGGATGAAAACGTCAGCGGGAAGTTTGAACCGAGCGCTCAATCTCCTAACTTGTTCTACGGTAAGATTGCGCTGTCCAGTCATGAACATCGAAACCGCGCTCTCCGAACCAAATTGAGGAATAAGGTCACGCTGTGTCAGATTCTGTCGCTCAACAAGAAGTCGCACGACTGTGACCGGATCAGCCGCAGGAATGGAGTAACGCTCTTGCTCGTAACGCTCCACGAGCAAAGTTAGGAGTTCGATTGCTTCAATTTCAGAGCTAGAAGGACTCTCTAGGGCTGTCAGTCGGAAAAGTGCATCTGTATACATTTCAAGTTCTGCATCGTTGTGTATGACGCGGGGAGCGCCATGCGCAATCATTTCTGCCGGGTCTGCGAGAACTGTGCTCATTGTTTTCCGTACCTCCTGTCCCAGTTGCTGCGATTGTCGTATTCCTTGTGCGTCAAGAAGGATCGGATGTAAACATGCCCTTGAGTTTGCCTTTCCTCTATCGTCTTCGCATAGTGGATGACTGTTACAAGCCTGTACCGGTTGTGCCTAATATTAAAGATGACGTAGCCTTCTATGGAATCGGCATCCTTGAACGTTCTGCGGACCTCATCAAAATTGTGCCAACGAACCGCCTCGACGATGGCGGTCCAGGCCTTGATTTCGTTCGCTGCATCTGGGTAGGTTTCCATCGCCTCCCTCAGGTGCTTCCGCGTAACGATATGCACTCAGTTAAGATACTTCACAATTTGTTAAGTTGTCAAGTGCGTGATCGGCTGAAGTACTCACGCGCCGTTTTGCACGATGAAGTAGTATGACGAAGATTGCACTATGCCCGGCTACTACACTGAGACGCTTGCTGCCGAACGTCTCCGCGCCTGCTATGATCTTGCTCCGCATCGCACCAAAGCTTATCTTGAAGCGGAGATCGAGTTCGTCCTTGCACGAACGACGCCCTCCACGTTCGCGTTGGAACTGGGGTGCGGCTACGGACGGGTTCTTGAGCGACTTCTTCCAAGAGTTCGCATAGCGTTCGGAATCGACACGTCGCTGTCGAGTCTATGCATGGCGCTGGAATATCTGGGAAGCAAACGATCGGTACGCCTTGCCTGCATGGACTGCATTCAAATGGGACTTCGCGACCGTTCCTTTGATTTGACCATCTGCATCCAGAATGGCATTTGCGCCTTCGCGGTAGATCAGCGGCAGCTTATCCGAGAGGCGATGCGAGTGACCCGATCAGGCGGGCTTGTGATGTTTTCGAGCTACACACCTCAATTCTGGCCGCATAGACTGGAATGGTTCGAGATTCAGTCCGCACACCACCTTATCGGCGAGATCGATTACCAGGCGACAGGCAACGGAACGATTGTCTGCAAAGACGGTTTTCGGGCAACGACTGCGGATAAGGGGACATTTGAGAAGCTCGCCCTCACTGCGGGGGTTACACCCCGCCTTACGGAGCTAGACGGCGCCAGTCTGTTCTGTGAGTTCGTTGTCCCTTGAACGCCGCTCTTTGTCGCTGAACAGCGAACTATTAATAGGACAGGTTATTTGGCCTGACAACGACGGACGCGGCGGTAGCAAACCAAGCCGTCGTCTCATTCCCATAGTCCCTATTTGCCAAATGCTCAGCGATCTTGCCATCGAGCACCCGATACATATGGATGTGCTGAACCTCGAAAGTGCGTCCGGTTGGCTCCACGCCCACGAGCATTCCTCCATCCACCGGAAAACGCGACGTGCCTCGATGGGGTACTCGCAGCCATTCAATCACCGGGGGCACAGTCTAAGGGATCACCAAGCTTTGGCCCGGCTTGATCCGGTTCGGGTTTGGACCGATTACGGCTTTGTTCGCCTGATAGATCTTGGTCCAAAGAGCTGCATTGCCATAAACGTGTTACAACAATTGACCTCTCGACACGCCGTTCACTGCCCAGTCTTCATTGACTTGCTTGAACTCCGGTCCTAACATTTCACCCAATGATCAACCAGACCATTTCACCCTACCGCATCGTCGAGAAGCTGGACGGGTGACCCATCAGGATTCCGATGTCAATGCGGCGGCGACAAGCAGAAAGGAAAGACCGATTCGCTGCGTTCCATACCCAGCGCTCGACCCCAGGCAGTGACCCGGTTTTAGAGATGGTACTGAGTGCGGTGGTAGTTTTGTGCATAGCCCTCCTCATGACGACAGACACAACCGCACAACAGGCGACCGCGAGGGTCCTGGGTACGGTCACTGATCAGTCAAGAGCAGTAGTGCCAGGCGTCAATGTCACGGTCACGAATACGGCAACCAACGTTTCATCAGAAGCAACCACGGACTCTACTGGCTTTTACCAGGTCTTGAACTTACCTATCGGCACCTATCGGGTTGTCGCCCGCCGCCAAGGTTTTCGCGAGCTTGAAGTGACCACAGCGCCGCTCGAGATCAACCAGGTATTGCGCGTCGATTTAAAGCTAGAGGTGGGCGCAGTCCACGAAGAGGTGTTTGTCAACGAACAAGTGTCGGGGATCGAAAGCGTTAACCCGACGCTAGGACAATCTATCACTAGCCGTCCTATCGTGAATATGCCCTTAAATGGACGCAATGTGTTGACCCTTGCTCTTCTGCAGCCCGGGGTCACGGAAGACGACCCAGATGATACCAGCGCAACCCAAGGGTTCAACATCGCTGGCGGACGTACAGACTCCATAACCTACCTGTTGGATGGGGGACTCAACAATGACCTTCTTGATAACGGGGTTGTTTACAATCCAAACCCCGACTCGGTCGCCGAGTTCCGCATTTTGACCAGCAACTACACCGCGGAATATGGCCGCAACGGCGCTGGGGTCATCAGTGTCGTGACCAAGTCGGGCACGAACCAATTCCATGGCAGCGCCTTTGAGTTCGTACGCAACACCGACTTCGACGCTAACGCTTATTTCAACATTCAAGCGGGCGTGCCGAGAAACAACCTCAAACGCAATCAATTTGGCGGAACGTTTGGTGGCCCCGTCATCAAGAACCGGCTCTTCTTTTTCACTTCGTACCAGGGGCAGCGCCAGGTTCAGACTGTCGTTCTAGCGGAAACAGAGATCTTCACGACACCCGAGCTCGAAGGGAATTTCTCTCAGGCGGTGAACGGCGGTCCGGATCCAAACGTCGCCGCATTCCTCGAGGCCAACCCTTATTTCCAGCCCAATGCGGCCCTCGCTGCAGAAGCCATCATCGATCCGACCAAGTTCGATCCTGCCGCTAAGGCCTATATCGCGGCGAAATTGCCTTCAGGGGCTCCCATGATTCCTTCGAATGCGTCAGGAGAGTTTTTCCCCTCTGGGAGTAGCACGAACAACGCCAATGAGCTGACTGGTAAGATCGATTTCCAGGTCACTTCCAAAGATAAGCTGACAGGGACCGTCGGCGGTAATCGAAATCCGGTGCTTTGGCCCTTTGGGGTCTATGTCTCGTCGGCGGTGCCCGGTTTCGCCAGCACAACCCAGACCAACACGTATTTTCTCAATATCGCTTACTCTCGAACCTTCTCTCCTTCCATGCTGAACGAACTCCGTGGCACCGCGCAGCGGCACAGATACCTGAGGGGTAAGCCAGTTACGAACCTTCCCGAGATTCCCCAGTTCGGGATCGTGTCGGACATTTCTACCGGTCCTCCCCTCATGTCATTCGACAATGGCTTGTCATTCGGGCAAGACCCGGGCGGTCCGACTTACTTTATCGGCAACACATTTGCGTTCGCGGATACGTTCACATGGGTGAGAGGGCATAACACGTGGAAGTTCGGCGCGGGATTTTCGGACTACCAACAAAATACGCTCGATGCCTTTTTCACCGACAGCATCTTCAGTTTTGCAGGATATGCCGACGGTGGGGACGGAACTGGCAACAGCTTGGCCGACTTTCTGGTGGGAGCTCCCAACAACCTGTTTGAGGGGGCCAATGCGGCCAACAATTTCCGCAGCAAGGCTACCTACGGGTTTGCGCAGGACGAATGGCGGGCAAGACCCAACCTGACATTGACGTTGGGGATTCGTTATGAGTACAACACGCCGAAACTCGACACCGGGGGCAGGACGTTTTCCATCATCCCTGGGGACCAGTCTCGAAAATTTCCGAACGCGCCGCTCGGCCTTGTTTTTCCCGGAGATCCGGGATCGCCTCGTGGGGTCAATTTTCCGGACAAGACAAACTTTGCGCCGCGAATCGGGTTTGCCTGGAGTCCGGGCAATGGCGGCAAGACTAGCCTGCGGGGAGGCTTTGGCATCTTCTACGACATCCTAAAGGGCGAAGACAACCTACAATTCAACGGCGCACCACCGTTTTACGGCGCACCCTATGTCGTCTTTCCGTGTCTTGCATCGGCTCTTGATTTCTCCTGCACCACTGCACCGTACACGTCCACGATGCCTTTTTACAGTGCGCCCTGGGCCAACTCCCTCACTCCTTTTACGAGCAACCCGTTTCCCTCCGTTGTGCCTCCCAACGCTGCCAGAGCCTTTAATACGTGCGCCAGCACCGGCTACGTGTGTCCCTACTACAATTTTCTTCCGGCGGCTGGCGGTTCCGTGATTGTCGTAGACTCGCATCTCCACACTCCCTATATATACCAGTACAACCTAAGCCTCCAGCATCAGCTGGCACGAACCCTCATTGCGGAGGCTAACTACGTGGGTAGCAGCTCGAAGGGCCTTACCTCGCTCAAAGACATCAACCCCTTTGACCTGAGCACGGTGAATGGGCCTAACCCTACTCGAATTCTGAACGAGCACCAGAACGCGGCGCTCACCACGTATTGTTCGTTTCAGGGTGGCCCTTCCGATTGTCCTTTTGAGAACGCACCGGAATTCGAGAATGTCACTTTTGCTGCTTTCAATAGTCTGGAAGCTTCCTTGACGAAACAAAATGGCGACAATCGGATCATTGGCAACACCTACTTCACTTTGGCTTACACTTGCGGGCACAGCATTGATAACGCCTCGGGATTCCGGAACCGAGATTCGCAGGTGCCCTATTACGAACCTGGCATCTTGCGCGCCTCCTCCGACTTCGACATCAGGCAGCGGATAACTTTCAGTGGAGGATGGGACTTGCCATTGGACCGGGCCCGGGCCTTAGGACCAAAGCGACTGACGAAAGGATGGAGCGTCTACCCCATCTTCAGCTACCGCACAGGGTTCCCGCTCAGTATCAATGCGCAACTAATTGACTCCTTCAGTCCGTCGGATCCCGGGCCCTCGGGAGCTGGCGACGGCTACCTAGCCAATATCAATTACGCGCCCGGGTTTAACCGGATCACAATCCTGAATCCCAAAACGCATCACAACCAATACTTCAGCCCTGCAGCGTTCATTTGTAGCACCGGGCCTTGTATTCCGACGTCGGGATACGGCACGACGGGGCGAGATTTCTTCCACGGACCTGGCCGCACCAACCTTGACCTGGCTCTGGCCAAGAGCACCGCGATCACCGAGCGGATAAACGTTGAGCTCCGCCTGGAGGCCTTCAATGCGTTCAACCACACGCAATTTGCCAATCCGGACACCAACATTGACGATAACACGTTTGGGCAAATTACCACGACGCTCGGATCTGAGCGCATCGTGCAGGTTGCTGGGCGGCTGACGTTCTAGCCTGAGTGCCTTCGGGCCCGGACCGGATAGTCCCAGGAGCAGTCTGCATTTTCCCAGCGTTTCTGGAAAAAGGAACCGCTTGATTTCAGATTCCGCACACACTCGCCCTCCGGTGTGCCGGTCGAGGTAAAGAATCACACCGTATCGCCTTCCGCGATGATGTCATGCACTTTCTCCTTCCAATCGGGGAATGAACGCCGATGCCCGGGCCACCACGTGCCTGATACCTTAAAACCTCGATATTCCGACCCAACGAGAAAATGGCAGACAAAATTCGGAGAATACAGTTCATCGGCGACTGCCAGATCACCCTTACTCCACAGTTCCGCATCCGAGCAAAGAACCACTGATTTGTTGTCGGACAAAGTTTCTCGCATACCGTGTCGAACACCGCCCACAGTGGTGGAGCAAACGGCAAGGAGTCGAATCTTCTATGAAATGGTCTCGGTAACGTTCAGTTCGTTATCCCGTGATCTTCTTGGTCAATTGACAATATCAGGGCGCTGTCGCAGGTTCGCACCATCTGTTCGCCTCCCCAGCCACAAACACTTGTAATTACGCGATATTACAACACTGAGCCAAAGCTCTCGTTGACCGTAAGCTGGCGGTAGACCTAACATTCCGGCAATGGGTGCATCCTCCCAGCTCGTAGGGCAGACCATCTCGCATTACGGCGTCATTGAGAAACTTGGCGGCGGCGGGATGGGTGTCGTCTACAGGGCTCAGGACACCGAGCTTGGGCGTTTCGTCGCCCTGAAGTTCCTACCCGAAGACCTTGCCCAAGACTCCCAAGCGTTAGAACGCTTCCGCCGGGAGGCACGTGCTGCCTCTGCATTGAACCACCCGAACATCTGCACCATCCACGAGATTGGTAGGCACAACGGGCAGTCCTTCATAGTCATGGAGTTTCTGGATGGCATGACGCTCAAGCACCGGATTGGTGGGAAGCCGATGAAGATCGAAGAGGTACTGTCGTTCGGAATTGAGATCGCCGACGCGCTCGATGCCGCCCACTCCGCCGGTATTGTCCATCGGGATGTCAAGCCGGCCAACATTTTCGTGACCAAGCGAGGACACGCCAAGATTCTCGATTTCGGATTGGCTAAGGTTTTGCCGGTCCCCAGTATTGCTGGAGAGCTGGAGGCAACCGCGCAATCGACCGTGACACTGGAAGAACACCTGACCAGTCCGGGCACGGCGGTTGGAACTGTCGCGTACATGTCGCCCGAGCAAATCCGAACCAAGGAACTGGACGCACGAACAGATTTGTTCTCCTTCGGCGCAGTCCTTTATGAAATGGCAACAGGCACCTTGCCGTTTCGCGGCGAGAGCACCGGAATAATTTTTGATTCCATCCTGAATCGCACCCCAGTTCCTGCCGTTCGACTCAATCCTGACGTTCCACCCAAGCTGGAAGAAATCGTCACTAAGTGTCTGGAGAAAGACCGGAATCTGCGTTACCAGCACGCCTCCGACATCCGCACTGACCTGCAACGGCTCAAACGGGACACCGAGTCGGCACGGTTGCCAGCGGCAGCCAGTTCTGGCAGGGTAACCGTAGACGAAGCGCCTGCCGCACCGAGCAGGAAACTTTGGAGGATTCTTGTTCCAGCAGGTACCGTGATTGCCGCACTGATCGTGGGCGGGATTTACTACCGGTCCCATCACGTCAGATCCCTTACCGATAAGGACACCGTGGTTCTCGCCGACTTCAGCAACAGCACCGGCGACCCAGTCTTCGACGACACGCTGAAGCAGGCGCTTGCTGTTGAGCTTGGCCAGTCGCCGTTCCTGAACATACTGTCGGACACACGCGTGCACGACACGCTGAAACTGATGAGACGATCTCCCGAGGCTCGCGTGGATTTGGAAACGGCGCGGGAGATTTGTGAGCGGACGGGCAGCGCAGCCGTCTTAGCGGGTTCGATTGCTCCGTTAGGCAACCAATACGTCGTAGGTTTGAATGCAATGAATTGCCAGACGGGAGATGCTCTCGCGCGGGATCAAGCGCAGGCTGCCGGGAAAGAACAGATTCTGGCGGCGATGGATGGCGCTGCGCGGAAAGTGCGCGTCCAACTTGGCGAATCACTCAGTTCGATACAACGATTTGGTACACCGGTTGAGCTAGCGACCACACCCTCGTTCGAAGCATTGAAAGCTTACAGTCTCGGCATGAAGATGCATCAGAACGGAGGAGATGAACAAGCGATTCCGTTCTACCAGCGCGCCGTTGAACTGGACCCTAACTTCGCGATGGCATATGGCGCCCTAGGCACAGCTTATTTAGACACAGGAAAGGAAGATCTAGGTATTGAGAACCTCCAAAAAGCATATGCCATCCGAGACCGCGCTAGTGAGCGAGAGAGATTTCGCATAGCGTCTTACTATTTCGCTGTAGTAACGCACAACATAGAGAAGATGAAGGTAACTTGCGAGCAGTGGGTGATTGCCTATCCCCAAGAGTGGAGAGCACATGGGCTCCTCGGAGACGCGTTGGCTGGTCTAGGAGACCCTCAGTCGGGCGCAGAGGCATACCGTGAGACGCTGCGCTTGAACTCTGATGTGCCAAGTGTTTACCCCAGCCTTGTGTGGTTCTATTTGGCTCTAGGGCAGCTCGACGAGGCCGAGGCATCGCTCCGAGAAGGCGAAAAACGAGGCGATTTCGAGTTGTTTCACTTGGAACGTTACAGGCTGGCATTTCTTCGCGGTGATGCTGCGGGGATGGCAAAGGAAGTCATCTGGTCTGAGGGTAAGCCGGGAGTGGAAGGCGAGCTCCTGAGTTTAGAGGCGAACACCGCGGCCTATTCCGGACGGCTCACGAGGGCGCGAGAGCTTTCCAGCCGTGTTGTCGCCTCCGCACAAACAGGTGGAGACGACCAGATGGCAGCCGACGACGAAGTTGAAGCCGCACTGCGCGAAGTTCTATTCGGGAAACCAGAGGAAGCGCGTCGCAGGGCCGAAGCGGCATTATCGCTTTCGCGGCGCGGCGACGTGCCGTATAAAGCAGCCCTGGCGCTGGCATTGGCGGGCGATGTGGACCGTGCCCAGGCCTTGGGCGATGATTTGGCGAAGCGCTTCCCGGAAGGCACGATCGAGCAGTCCGTGTCGGTGCCGACGACTCGCGCGCAACTCGCGCTCGATCGCAGGGATTCTGAGAAAGCCATTGCACTTCTTCGTTCTGCCGCTCCTTACGAACTGGCAGTTTCGGACAGTGAACCATTGGGCTTGTTTTCCGTATTTGTTCGGGGGAATGTCTATCTGGCTGAGCACAGGGGAAGCGAAGCTGCCGCAGAATTTCAGAAAATCCTCGACCATCGCGGTGCGGTGGCCAACGAACCCATCGGCGCACTGGCTCATCTTCAGATCGGCCGAGCCTACGCGATGGCAGGTGACACGGCCAAGGCGAAAGCCGCTTACAACTACTTCCTCACCCTCTGGAAAGAGGCCGACCCCGACATCCCCATCCTGAAGCAAGCCAAAGCGGAGTACGCGAAACTCCAATAGTCAACTGCTGTCATAACGACAGTCGGCCTCGCAACGGACCGAGTAGACTTTGCGGTATCCAACCAAAAGGCTCGGGACGAAGGAGGCCGAGATGAAAATTGTAGATTCTCTCTTGAATTTCAATTTTTTTTCTCTCTGGAGAGGTGCAGGAGAACCTCTCTCTTTTGTCTACCTCAAGCAACGCACATCGCAACGGGATCGGGCGCTACCTCCAGCAGACACAACTTGGATCCGTCGTAGGAGCGATCAGAGCGGAACATGGCGAAGAAAGCATGCAGCAGTTTTCTCATGACCGCCACTACGGCTTGCAGCGGTGCTTTCCCGTGAGCCACGAGTCGCTGAAAGAAAGCTCGCAGGTGGGGCTCATGACGTATGGCAACCAACGCCGGCATGTACA